>CAZBKR010000202.1:0-3497 GCA_964492455.1 uncultured Oscillospiraceae bacterium | reverse complement strand
GCCCCGAAGGGATCGCAAAAAGCAGGAAGGTCATCGCCATAAAGGTCAGATACTGGGAAGCAAGGCCGGCGTCCATGTCATATCGCTGGATGCAGAAGAGGGTGAAGAAGGTTTCGACTCCGTTGTAGCCGCAAAACCAGAAAAAGATCGACAGCAGCATAAAGATCAGACTGGGATTTTGTTTATAAAGCGGCGCCTTGTCTTGTTTGCGGAAGAACAGTGCTGCTCCTTTTTCTTTGCTGGAACCTTCCGTATCCGACGAATAGGGATTCTCCGGTTCCCTGTAAAACAACAGCAGCGCCACCAGTGCCAGAATCATCATGACGGCCGCGAACACAAACGGGAGCGGTTCGCCCCGTTTGAACAGCCAGCCCCCGACCGCAAAGGCAGCGACCGAACCGAACCCGCCCATAAAATTGATGACGCCGTTCGCGCGGCTGCGCAGCGGTGACGGAGTCGCGTCGGGCATCAGCGCGACGGCAGGTGCGCGATAGATGGACATAAAGAAGTTCATGCCGATGACCGCGGCCATCAGGAGGGTGATCTGTATTACGGTCGTGCTTCCCGCGGTGTGCAGCGGAATCAGGATGAGGAACACCGCGGCGATCGGCACCCCGAACACCATATAGGGAATACGGCGCCCCAGCCTGGTCTTGGTCGTATCGCTTTTTCTGCCGAAGAAGGGCTGGAAGATCAGGCCGGCGATGTTGTCAAAAGTCATGATAAAGCCGACCAGGGTCGATTGCGCGATCAGCCGGTCCAAAAAAACCGGGACGTATGAATTGTATACGCCCCATGCGATGGATACCGAGAAGAACGCAAGACCGATGATGAAGATCCGTTTCCATTCGAGCTTCATGGCATCCTCTTTCCGGGCTGATTCCGCTTTCTTTTCATTATAGGGGATCGATCTTCCGTTTGTGACATTCGACTTGTGTTTTCCATAAAATTGGCAACCCGGCTGTGCTTTCTCATTTGATTGACAGGAAACCAAATGTCATGCAATAATTATATAAATCATTTCCATATCGCCCCTGTGGAGGAGCATCCTCCCGGCACCGACTATCCTGGTGTTCGAGACAGGGGGAACCACATGCCGTCTCCGACCGTACGTTTCTCGACCGCATGAAGGAGAAACCGATCTCGGGGACTTTCCATTAAGTGGCGGTGCTGTACCGGCGCCGCACGGACCGGAGGTCCACCATGAATCGAACTGCCATTCTGATTGACGGCGGCTTTTTTGTGAAGCGCGCCATCAGGCTCTGGGGCAAACGAACGCCCGAAGAACTCGCCAACATCCTGCAGGACTATGTCAACCGGCACCTGAAACGCAACCGGGAAGACTACCACCAGCTGTACCGAATTTTCTACTATGATTGTCCCCCCATCAGTAAAAAGATCCACCACCCGCTTACCAACCGATTGATCGACTATTCAAAAACCGAGCAGTACGAGTGGCGGCTCGCCTTTCATGAGCAGCTTCGCAAACTGCGAAAAA
Source organism: uncultured Oscillospiraceae bacterium (assembly GCA_964492455.1). Lineage (GTDB taxonomy): Bacteria > Bacillota > Clostridia > Saccharofermentanales > UBA5734 > JAAYKS01. The sequence continues at coordinate 1,999 of CAZBKR010000202.1, read as the reverse complement.
TGGCGTTGCGGCTGGGACATCTCGATGAAGAAGGTACCGATTGGGTCCTCGATCCCCGGGTGCTGCGGAATGTCATCACCGGGAAGCTGCCTGTCGCAAAACTCCGCGAGGACGATTTCCTGCTCAACACCAAACAAAAAGGGGTCGATATGAAAATCGGGGTCGACATTGCCTCGATGGCCTATAAAAAACAGGTTGAGCAGATGATTCTGATCGCGGGTGACAGTGATTTCGTGCCCGCAGCCAAACTGGCGCGGCGCGAAGGCATCGACTTTCTCCTCGATCCGCTGTGGGCACAGATCAAGCCCGACCTTTTCGAGCACATCGACGGGCTGCGTACTGTGTGCGAGAAACCGGCCGACGGGAAAGAGTTCTTTGACGACGTCGGAAAAGCGGATATGGGATACGACAGTTGTGAAGACGAAGATACGGGGCTTTCGATGGAATGCCTTGTACCCACCCCCCAGCCGATCCCGGAAGTGACCAAACCGGCAATGTCTGCAAATCCTGCCACTGGCAAACCGCCTGCTTCCGAACCCTCTGCAGAACAAAAGCCAGCCGCGACGGCTTCTGCCGCATCTCTCACGGCCCAGTCGGCTGCACCTGTCACGTCCGCCGCGGAATCCGCCAAATCCCCGCGGAGAAGAACCCGCAGGAAGAGCCAGACGGCTGCTAATGTCAAACAGGATACCGAATTCCAGGGAAAACCTGCAGCCGACGCATCGGCATCCGAAAAACAGTCTGGTCCTGCAAAGCAAAGCCCACCGGCAAAACAGGAGAACACGAAGCAGCAAAGCAATTCAGGAAAGACGACTGAATCGGCCAGGCAATCCAGCGATACGCCCGCGCAGAAACCGGACGACGCCCAGTCGCGTACCGCACGCTCCGGAAGCCGTCGCCGTCGTCACACCCGGCCCGTAGGTGCTGTAAGTGCCGCCTCAACACCGGACACTACGACCCCCGCGCCTTCAGACAACGCCGGAGAATAAGACGAATTCATCAGTAGACCCATCAGCAGAACCCATTAAAAAGACCGGGGTTGGAAGTCCCGGTCTTTCGTTTACTCGTTTGTACCGGACTTTTCCGGCTCCAGCACCCTTTGCAGAAACTGGCGGACCCTGTCGCCTGCAGACTGGGAAAAGATCTCAGACGGCGGCCCGTCCGCCACGATAACGGCTTCGTCCATAAAGACCACCCGGTTCGCGACTTCGCGGGCGAATCCCATTTCGTGGGTGACGACGACCATGGTCATACCTTCCCGCGCGAGTGCCTTCATGACCTCCAGCACTTCCCCGACCAGTTCGGGATCGAGCGCGCTGGTCGGCTCGTCGAACAGGATGATATCCGGTTGCATGGTCAAAGCCCGCGCAATCGCAACCCGCTGCTGCTGCCCGCCTGAAAGCTGGGAGGGGTATTCGTCCTTTTTATCGATGAGCCCGATTTTCTCCAGGATGGGCAGCGCAATCGCTGTTGCGGCCTCTGCACTCATCTTCTTGACTGCCTGCGGGGCTTCGATCAGGTTGCCCAGAACCGTTTTATGCGGAAACAGGTTGAACCGTTGGAATACCATACCGATGCCCGAACAGATCTCGATGATATCCTTCTGTTTATAATTGAGCTGGTTGGCTCCGTTGATGCGGTGTGCCAGCAGCCGCCCTTCGACATAGACTTTGCCGTTGGTGATTTTCTCCAGGCGGTTAAAGCAGCGCAGCAACGTGCTTTTGCCCGATCCGGAGGGTCCGATCACACAGACGACTTCTCCCTGATGGATTTCCAGATTGATGTCCTTGAGCACCTGCAGGTTCCCGAAGAACTTGTCGACATGTTCCATACGAAGCATGGATTCCAATGCTGCGCCCTCCTCAGTCATAAATTTCGTAGCGCTTTTCCATTTTGCCTGCGACAAAGGTGAACATCGTCGTCAGAAGGAGGTAGAGCAGCATAGCGGGGATATAGACCAGCGCGGACGCGGTCTTGGTCTGGATCAGATTGGTGCGGC
>CAZBKR010000201.1:0-3539 GCA_964492455.1 uncultured Oscillospiraceae bacterium | reverse complement strand
CGGAAGGAGCCGGCGACGCGATGGACATCGCCCGCCGCATTGAAACGCGAACCGGTCTGGAAGCGAGGGCAACCATTCTGGGGCACGTACAACGTGGCGGTTCTCCCACCGAACGGGACCGGCTGACGGCCAGCGTGATGGGCGTCAAGGCTGTCCAGTGCCTGCGTGAAGGCCGGGTCAACCGGTTGATGGCCGTCCGTAACGGAGAGGTCACCGATCTGGATCTGTATGAAGCTTTGGAGATGAAGAAAACCATCACCCGGGAGGAATTCGAGATCGCTGAAATTCTGGCGACGTAAGGGGTTGCGAAAGTGGTTTGACCCCGGATTTTCCCATTGCTATAATGTGCGGGATGAAGCTTAAGCAGCAATGCACCATACCGAACATCCTGACACTGATCAGGTTTCTATGCATCCCCGTCATGGCGAAATACATCCTTGCCGGGGATGATTTTCGCGTGGTTGCATTTATCCTCTATGGATCCATCTGGTCCACCGATTTGCTGGACGGTTACATCGCACGCAGGTTCCATCAGATCACCGATCTGGGGAAGCTGATGGATCCCTTTGTGGACAAGGTTATGCAGTTTACGGCATCCGTAACACTGTACGGGATCGGTAAAGTCCCGTTCTGGCTGCCGTTGTTTGTCGCATCCAAAGAGGTGCTGATGATGATCGGAACCGCGGTGGTTCTGCGTACCCGCCGTCAGGTTGTCTATGCAAAGTGGTATGGCAAACTTGCTACGTTCACATTCGTTGCGGGATCCGGCGCGGTCGTCCTCATGGACACCTCCACGGCGGTCCGATGGGCTCCCTGGATCTTTGTTCCAGTGCTGCTGTTGTCGCTGTTGTCGGTTTCCCAGTACGCGATCGCCGGTATCCGTATGCTGGCGGACAAGTCCAGCGCCGGCGAACCCTCCGACCGGGACCACAAAGATGAAGATCCCTCCGGGGACAAGAGAGACTGACGGCACACGATGGATCAACGTACACTCCATATTCTCGAATACGATAAAATCATCACTATGCTCGCGGCCCGCGCCCTTTCTGGCCCGGGGCGTGCTTTATGTGAAGCGCTGCTGCCCACCTCCGCGAGAGACGAAGCAGCGGAACGGCAGTCCGATACCGACGACGCGGTAAGGATCCTGCTGGCCAAAGGCACGCCGCCCTTGTCAGGGTTGACAGATCTGCGTCCCAATGCCGCACGTGCGGTAGCGGGCGCGATGTTGAGCTGCAAAGAACTGATGCAGATCGCTGCGTTGTTGCGCGGTGCCGCCCGTCTGCAGGCATTTGTCCCCTCCGAACCAGGCGGGAACCGCGTGTACGCGGCGATGCAGCGTCTGATGCCGGTGCCTGCACTCGAACAGGCGATTTCATTGGCCATCATCGGGGAGGACGAACTCAGCGATCGCGCCAGTCCCGCGCTTTTTTCCATCCGGCGACGGATTCGGGACGCCCAGGCAAAGGTCAAGGAGATCCTCGACCGGATTGTGCGGACCCATCCGCGCATTTTGCAGGAACAACTGGTCACCATGCGGGGAGACCGGTATGTCGTGCCGGTGCGTTCGGAGTATCGCAATGAACTGTCCGGAATCGTCCACGACGTCTCGTCCAGCGGATCCACGTTGTTTGTGGAGCCGATTGCGGTTGTGGAGGCCAACAACAAAATCCGAGAACTGATGTCCCAGGAGGCGGAGGAAATCGAGCGGATCCTGATCGCGTTGTCCGCACAGGCCGCAGAGCATGCAGACGCCATCTCAATCAATGTCGCAACGATGGCCTGGATCGACTTTCAAATTGCGAAAGCCCGTCTTGCGTTTGATATGAAAGCGATGCCCCCGGTACTGAATACCGACGGGAAAATCCGGCTGCGCGGAGCACGTCATCCGCTGATTCCTTACGACCAGGTCGTCCCAATCGACTTTTACATCGGGTATGCATTCCGTACCCTGGTGATCACCGGTCCCAATACCGGCGGCAAGACGGTTGCGCTCAAAACCTGCGGGCTGCTCTGCCTGATGGCCGCCGCCGGTATGCAGATCCCCGCACAGGAGCACTCCGAAGTGTCCCTGTTCGACGAGATCCTGGCGGACATCGGAGATGAACAAAGCATCGAGCAGAACCTGAGCACTTTTTCCTCCCATATGTCGAATATCGTCAACATCACCCGCCGGGCTGCCCGGGGAACGCTGGTCCTTGTGGATGAACTGGGGTCGGGTACCGACCCGTCCGAAGGGGCGGCACTGGCCATCTCGATTCTGGACCATCTCAGAATCCACGGATGTGTGACGGTCGCAACCACACATTACAAAGAACTCAAAGGGTACGCCATCGAGACGTCGGAGGTCGAAAACGCGTGTTGCGAGTTTGATACGGAAACGCTCCGGCCGACCTATCGGCTGTTGATCGGTGTGCCCGGTGTCAGCAACGCGTTTGTCATTTCCGGCAAACTGGGGCTGGATGCCTCGATCATCGAAGCCGCCAGGCAGCGGATTTCCGAAGAAGGCATGCGTTTCGAAGAGCTGCTGCAGGATGTGGAGAAGAGCCATGCGGACAGCCTGCGGATGCGGGATGAAACCCTCGCCATCCGCAACACCGCCAAACAGGAAGCCGAACGGGCGGAAACGCTGCGGCTCGAGCTGGAGCAAAAGCGCGCGGGCTACCTGCAGAATGCCCGGGAAGAAGCGCGACGGGAACTGGCGGCCTATCTCGAAGAGGCGGAAACGCTCCTGGATCAGGCCCGGGATGCGCTTCGGTCTCAGAACACCGAGACCGCGGAGCAGCTGGCTGCCGAGGCGCGCAAAGGACTGCGCGAGACGCTCCGCACCGTCGAAGGTGAAATCGGACGAGCGACGCTGGATGCGTATGATCCCGCGGCGATCCCGGAGAAAATCGTCGTCGGTCAGACTTATTATGCGGCCTCACTTCACATTGAGGGAAAAGTCGTGTCGGGACCTGACGCCCGGGATTGCTTCACTCTGGTGAGCGGCGCGGTCAAAGCTACGGTGCCGCGTTCCGCCTTGCGGTTACCCGGACGCAAACGAGAAAAAGAAAAACGGACACCGCGTGGCGCGGCGGCGGCGCCCGCCCAGGGACGGCGTCGTTCTCCCGCTGGCGCGACAATGTCCAAAGCCATGACCTTCCAGTCAGAGATACAACTGCTGGGTCTTACGGTCGACGAGGCATTGGCCACGCTGGACAAGTATCTGGATGAAGCGGTACTGTCGGGCGCCCATGGGGTGCGGATCGTACACGGCAAGGGAACAGGCGCGTTGCGTTCTGCGGTCTCCCAGTTTCTGCGCAAAGACACGCGCGTGCAAGCCTTTCGCCTGGGCGCTTATGGAGAAGGGGACAGCGGCGTCACTCTCGCCGAACTGAAGTAAAGATCCCTTTACAGTCCCTGGTCGGAGACAACACGACCGAACAAGGTGTGCCCTTCCCCGATGAAGAGGCCGGTCCTGGCACACGCGCTTTCGTCATAGGTTTCCGCACGATAGGGACTTGCCTGTCGTTCGCTGTCATAGAGCGCGAACGGAACCG
>CAZBKR010000200.1:0-3545 GCA_964492455.1 uncultured Oscillospiraceae bacterium | reverse complement strand
AAACGAACCGCTCATGATCACGATCAATCCGCCATCCGTGCCGATCCGTTTCCGGATTTCGCCGAACAGGTAGTCGTGCCCGTTGTGGAAAGGGTTGAACTCTGCGATGACCGCCGCCGTTTTCATGCGGGTATTATAGCACGTGCGCCAGATGGTTCTGGTATCATGAATCCATGCTTCCCAGAAGACGGAACATCCTGATCGCCCTGCTTCTCCTCGCAGTCTGCGCGGGAATCGCCGCAGTGGCTGTACCGCGCCTGTTTCCGGGGATCGGACGGCGCGAAATCGCGTTTGACCACACCTGGCCCGGGAAGGCCGAAGCCGGTTTGACAGTCTCCCGGACAACGGTCTCGGCGCTGGCCGACGGTGCCGGTGCACTGCTCGACCGGGACGGTGTCTGGATTGCCTGGCACCGGCTGCCCGGGAGAGGAGGCGACCCGCCTGCCGAGACCGCCCCGGAGATCGAAACCGGAGACCAGGTCCTTTTACTGCGCCGCGCGGCCGAGACAGGAGACAGGAAGACGTTCGAACAGTGCTTCGCCTGGCTCTCAGGCCATCGGACGGACGACAGCGGCCGGCTGGTGGATGCCGAAGGATGGCCGGCTGAAAATCAAGTTGCGCTGGACGCGCTCCGCGCGATGGCAGAGGGATACTCCGCCTGGGGCGGCCGGGATCTGGCCGCGGCGATCCGCTCGCTCTCGGACGCGTTGCTGGCATCCGGCGGGACGCTCGGCGTGCCGGCGGACGCCCGGGTCGCTTTACCGGGACCGACGCCCACACCGCCCTGGGTGGGCACGCCGGAACGGGAGGGGGCAGGCACGGTCGCTCCAACAGAAACGGGTACATCTTCCGGCGCGCGCGCGTACTGCGCCCTGGCTGGACTGGACCTGTACACGATGCGGCTCCTTTCCGCTGTGGACGCGCGATGGAACGCAGCTGCCGATGCCGCGCTCGCGGCGATACAGGGAGCTTATGCGGGCGACACCTTGCCGCTGTATCTGGCGGGTGCCGATCCGGCGACCGGTTCTCCGGTTCCCTATGCGGGTGATACCGCGACGATTGATACGCTGCAAACGTTGCTGACGGTCCTGCACTTGTGCGAGGCGGGAGAGCAGCGGCCGGAAAGCATCGCCTGGATCCGGCGGACACTTTACAACGAAGGCGCGATCGCCCGCGCCTACCGGATCGTTTCGGGCGAGCCGTCCGACACCGCGGAAGACCCGGCCGTCTATGCGGTGGCCGCCCGGATCGCCCGTGTACTCCGGGATCCGGAATTGTACCGCCTCGCCACGGACCGGCTCCGCTGGCACATCGCCGACCTGCGCACCAGCCAGGCTTACGGAACGGTGTTCCGCGAGACTGCGGAGGGCAGGATCGAGGTGCGCGCCGCTGACAACGCGTGGGCGTTGCTTGCGATGGAATAGACCGCTCCCCGGCAGGTACGGAAGCCCTTCCGGAATGGAAAACAGGCTTGCCACACATGAGGGCTGTGAGTATAATCATAGGGTTGAAAAAACGAAAGAGGTAGGTTCTATGGGATTTATCGACTCCATCATCGCAAAGGCCAAGGCCAACCGTAAAACCATCGTTCTGCCCGAAGCCTCCGACCGCCGTGTGCTGGAAGCCGCCGCGCGCCTGTCGGCGGAAGAGATCACCCGCGTCGTTCTGATCGGCGATCCTGACGCGATCCATGCCGATGCCGCCGGACTGGATCTGACGGGGGTGCGGATCGTCAATCCTCTGACCGAAGGCAAACTGGACGAATATACCGCGCTGTACTATGAAATGCGCAAGAACAAAGGCATGACGCCCGAAAAAGCCGCGGAAACCATGAAGAATCCCCTGTTTTACGGCGTCATGATGGTCAAGACAGGCGAGGCCGACGGCATGGTCGCCGGCGCCATCAACAGCACTGCCAACACCCTGCGCCCGGCTCTTCAGATCCTGCGCACCGCGCCGGGCACCAAGCTGGTCTCGGCGTTCTTCATGATGGTGGTGCCCGACTGCCAATACGGGCTGGACGGGACCTTCCTGTTTGCGGACAGCGGCCTGGTCGAGAACCCGAACGCGGACGAACTGTCCGAAATCGCGCTTTCTTCCGCGAAATCCTTCCGGCAGCTGACCGGCGGCGAACCGCGTGTGGCGATGCTCAGCTACTCCACCAAGGGCAGCGCGCACTCCGAGCTGACTGACAAAGTGATCGAAGCCACCCGTCTGGCCAGAGAGAAAGCGCCGGACCTGGCCCTCGACGGGGAACTGCAGCTGGACGCGGCCATCGATGCCGGCGTCGCGTCGTCCAAAGCCCCCGGCAGCGATGTCGCGGGTACCGCCAATGTCCTGGTGTTCCCGGATCTCAATGCGGGCAACATCGGCTATAAGATCGTGCAGCGTCTGGCCAAAGCCGAAGCCTACGGCCCGATCACGCAGGGCATCGCGTGTCCGGTCAATGACCTGTCGCGCGGCTGCATCGCGGATGACATCGTCGGGGTCGCCGCAATCACGGCTGTGCAGGCGATGGACTGACAGTCCTGCCCGGGCGCTTCCACGCGCCGGATCCACAAGGCAACATTAGCGAAGGAGCGCATAGAACACCATGATCATCCTCGTCATCAACGCAGGGAGTTCTTCCCTCAAATACCAGTTGCTGGACACCGATTCCGGAGAAGCACTCGCACGGGGTGTCGCGGAGCGGATCGGGCTGGACGCCTCTCAGATCAAGCACACGAAAAACAGCGGTGAGCCCGTCCGGATTCTGGTTGACATGCCGAGTCACCGGGAGGCGATCCAGGAGGTCCTGCAGGTTCTCACCGAAGGTGACACCGGCGTGATTTCCGGCATGGACGCGATCGACGCGGTCGGGCACAGGGTCGTCCACGGCGGTGAAAAGTTTGCGGACTCCGCGCTGATCACGCCTGCGGTCAAAGAGGCCATCCGCAGCTGCTTTGTACTCGCTCCGCTTCACAACCCGCCCAACATGACCGGTATCGAAGCCTGCGAGGAAGCGATGCCCGGCATTCCCGAAGTGGCGGTCTTCGACACTGCCTTTCACCAGTCCATGCCGCCGGAGGCGTATATGTACGCCATTCCTTACGACCTGTATAGAAAACTGGGTATCCGAAAGTACGGGTTTCACGGAACTTCCCACCGCTATGTCGCATATCGCGCCGCGGAGATGCTCGGACGGGACATCCGCGACCTGCGGATCATCACCTGCCATCTGGGCAACGGATCTTCGATCACCGCGGTCAAAGGCGGTGAGTCGGTCGACACTTCGATGGGCATGACCCCGCTGGCGGGGATCAGCATGGGCACCCGCAGCGGTGACATCGATCCCGCGATCGCGATGTTCCTGATGGAGCGTGAAAAGCTGAACGCGCAGCAGGTGGACGACATTCTCAACAAAAAGTCAGGTATGCTCGGCATCTCGGGCATCAGCAGCGACTTCCGGGATCTGTATGCCGCCTCTGACGCGGGCAACGAGCGCGCAACTCTCGCACTGGACATCTTCAAATATCACTGCCGCAAGACCATCGGCGCCTATGCCG
>CAZBKR010000199.1:0-3549 GCA_964492455.1 uncultured Oscillospiraceae bacterium | reverse complement strand
TAGGCTGGATTCCGGACGCAGGTGGCGCAGTCGAAGGACTGGATGGTGACGAAGTGGCATCGCCACCGCAACCAGGGACCCCGAGCAACAGGGCCAGGCACAAAAACAACGCCACATGCCAACCGGGCAGGCGATGCGCAAGGAACGAATGATGCGGAGCGCGGATCTGTCTCATGTGATACCCCCCCCCATAGCATCTTTCATTTTGTGCAATATAAGATGGCTTGTCAAATCTCCCGTCAGGGTTTGGGAATATAGACGTCCGGCTGGAGACCCACCCATCTCGCATCAAAATGGGTCTGCATCGTATCCAGCACTTCGTTCATTCCGGCCGCGTCAACCTCCGCCAGATAGATCGCCCATTCCGCGTCGTTCCCGATGTCGCGTCGGCCCTGGACAAAATCGTCCGCCGCCGTCTGACAGACTGTTGCGATCCCCCATCCGTACCCGTTGATCCGCCTTTCGGTGTCCTCGTCAAAGAGCAGAGGCGGCACCGAGCAAGGCGTCACATAGGACTCGTACAGCCGTGCGGCCTGATAATCCGCTACATAGTCGGAAGGGATGCCGGAAAAACCGGACGGCAGCCATTGCGGCAGCGCGGCCGTGATCCGGGAGACCATCGGGAAGACAGTCGACCAGTGGGATTGACCGAAGGGTTCACTCCAGTTGCGCCCCCAGAGCATGTGGAAGTTCAGATCGCCCAACAGCTCCACCCGGGCCGGCTGACCACTGATCGAAATCACATGGCGGTCATGCGCTTCCTCTGTCACATATTGCCAGTCACTCCCCTCATTTCCCAGCCGGGCGCGCAGGAGGGTGTCGTCCTCGTACAACAGGTTCAGCAGCGCCATCGCGTCCTCCCGCCGCGTTCCGTCTTTGGGAAGCATCGCAGCGCAGGTCTGGAGGAGGTTGCAGGACATGAGATTTCCGCTGCGGACTCCGGGCACCTGTTTGAGTCCCGCAAACCCGTCCCAGTAAGCGTTTTGGAGTCCGGACGGTCCGCGCAGCGGAGGAAGGGGAACATACAGTTCCCGGACCCCGGAGTCGTTCGACAATGTGGAACGCGTGTTCACCGATACGCACGCGACCGTTCCATCGGTCACCGCACGCATGAGGTCCGACTGCCCAAGCTTGGCAGAATCCGGATGCAGCAGCCCCTCGGACCATAAACCCGCCAGATAGCGCAGACCCTCGCGCCATCCCTCTTCGATCATCGCGCAGTGTATGACGTTGTCCGCCACATAGAAGCCGTCTTCATTCTGGAGGGCGAACGCGTTCATGACAAAATCGGTTGGACGGGAAAAGTATACCAGCTCCTCCATCGGTGTGAGCCAGCCGATTTCGTTCGCGGGATCCCCGTCGCCGTCGACATCCTCGTCACGCACCCAGCGGAGAAAGTCCCGGAACTCTTGCGTGGTGGACGGCATGCCGCGGTACTGCTCCATTAGGTCCCGGCGGATCCACATCCGCATGCCCAGGTCGTCCGGATACAACAGGGTCTCATCCCGGCCCGCGGGCAGTCCGTACAGGCCGCCGTCCCGTGCAGTGTATGCGTTAACCATGCCCCGCTGGGTATCCAGCATGCGCTGGATGGCGGGCGCGTAGTCCCGGATCAGGGTGTTCATCGGAGAGAGAACACCGTCGCCCGCGAGTTTGTTTACATCTGCAAGAGACATGGGAAACAGACATAGATCCCCGAGATCGACCGGCCGATCCCGGATTTCCGCCAGATTTCCGCTCTCCTGCGGATAGAGCAGCGTGCGGATTTGGAATCCGGTTTCTTCCTCCATCCAGCGGACGAACCCGCCGCTGTTCGCGATCAGATTCGACTGCATCCCCTTGTCCGTCATCATCAGTGATATTTCGAGAAAGCCGCCTTCCGGACCGACGGGCAGGGTGCATTCCGCGGTGGTGACCGCAGGGGTCGCGGGAAGGATCGGGCGCGAAGACGTCGCAACCGTGGGCGTCCCACCGCCGGTTGGAACCGGGTTCGTGAAGGCAGTGACAGAAGTTCTCTCGGGACGCGCGTCAATAAGACCCCTCGTCAGAGATCCTGCCACGACCCCGACGAGAAATACCGCGGCCAGTAGAAGAGCTGTCCACAGACCGAAACGCGTCAAGTGGCGCGGATTGCCCATATCAGATTCCTCCGCTCCCGATCGTGATGACAAAAACCAATTATCTGAATTATATCCGACTTTTGTACTCTCTTCTATCAAACCTTAGCATGCTTCGCTCCTCGTCTTCGGTCTGTCAGACTTTAGGACGCATGCTCCTTAACGCTGTGCCAGTCATCTGTCGGTTCCCGTCGCAATAAAAAAAGTCCGCCGTCCCAATCCCTGCCGCATAGAAAAATCCGCCGTCCCGCTTTGGCGCGGAACGACGGATCTATTCCATGTCTCACAAGCCTGTCGGACTACTTCTCCTCACCGCGGGCAAGCCGGACGTGGGAGTCGGCCATTTCGTAGCCGGCCGCCTGGGCACACGCGGTGTTGAGGTCGAGCGCGGTCACACAGGCTGCCGCGATCTCCGCCAGACGCATCACGTGCGCGTTGTCGTCGACGCTCTTGCCAAAGCCCGCGCACCCGATGAGATCCAGTGCTTCGCGCGCGGTTCCAAACAGGGTTCCGCCACCGATGGTGGCGAGTTCCATACAGGGCAGACTCACCATAAAGTGCACCCCGCCATCAGTCGCGTCTGCCTGGACAAAGCAGCTCGAGGAGGACACAATGTGCGCCAGATCCTGGCCGGTCGCGGCAAAGAACGCGGCGATTGCGTTGGCGGCGTTGACATTGAAGCCCGAGATCGTGCCGCTCAGGCAGGACCCGAGATAGCATTTGTGGAACACCGTGCGCTGGACCGACTGTCCGTTGACGCCGGGTTTGAAAACCTTGGCGAGCAGTTCGTCGCTGAGGAATACCTCGGTCTGGACCGACTTGCCGCGCCCGTTCAGTACGTTGATGTGCGCGTTTTTCTTGTCCGTGCACAGGTTGGAGCTGATCGTGACGAGTTTCCAGCCGGGCAGTTCCTGGAGCAGGGCGCGCGCGATGTCGGCCGACGCCTTGGTGACGCCGTTCATGCCCATCGCGTCGCCGGTTTTGAAGGTCATCCGGAGGAATACCTTGGTCCCGAGCTGGTACGGGTCGATGCGCTCCAGCCGGACGAATGGATCGTAGACAAAGGGACGCAGCCGGGAGATCAGGTTGGGGTCGGTCTCCATCGCGTCGATGAACCGGCGGGCCTCGTTGATGTCCGGCGCTTCGATCATCGGGGCGCGGGACATCCCGTCATAGTGGACCAGCGTGGTCAGTCCGCCCGCCATCGTGATCGCTTTGGCACCTCGCTGCACCCCCGCCACCAGCGCGGCTTCGTTGGTCGCCAGCGGAATGTAGACTTCGTCCTGGACGTATTGTCCGTTGATGCGGATCGGACCGGCGACGCCCATCGGGACGAGGCAGGCGCCGATCTTGCCTTCGATGCCCGCAAGGATCCGCCCGTCCGGGGTGCGGGTGCTGTTGTCGATCCGGCTTTCCTTGATTCTGGACAGCG
>CAZBKR010000198.1:0-3574 GCA_964492455.1 uncultured Oscillospiraceae bacterium | reverse complement strand
CCACAACGGGAAGGAACTCGCAGCCGAAGATGTGGTCTATTCGTTTGAGCAGGCGATGGCAGACGGCAGTATCGTCACCGGTCTGGAGGGGATCGCCTCTGTAACCTCGACCGACGCCCGTACAGTTGTTATTCGCCTTGCAGAGCCGGATGTCGAACTGCTGCCCTTCATGGGTTGTCCGATCGTACCCGCCGGAGCGGAGAATCTGGACGAGCAGCCGATTGGCACCGGACCCTTCCGGTTCGAATCCTATGAGATCGGGCAAAAGGTGATTCTGACCCGCAATGCGGATTACTGGGTTTCTGACCGCCCCTATCTGGACCGGGTCGAATTCCGGATTGCCGCCGATACAGATGCAGCGTTCCTCGATCTCAAGGCAGGCTCGATCGACATTTTCCCCTATCTATCCTTTGAACGGGCCGGAGAAATCGAGGATCGATATGAAACCCGCGAAGACATCAAAAACATGGTGCAGCTGCTTGCACTCAACAACAGCAGAGCTCCGTATGACGATGTCCGGGTCCGCATGGCTGTGAACCTTGCCGTCGACCGGCAGGGACTGCTCGATCTGACCAACGAGGGTTACGGCACTCCCCTGTCCAGCGGCATGTCTCCGGCCATGGGCGTCTATCACAATGCCGATCTGGATGGCCGCTTTGATCAGGATCTGGAAACTGCGCGCACACTGCTCGGAGAAGCGGGATACGCGGATGGATTCGATACCACCATCACGGTGCCGTCCAATTACGGGTATCATGTGAATACCGCTGTTGTACTGGCCGATCAGCTCAAGGCTGTCGGCATCCGCGCGACCATCGTGCAGGTGGACTGGGGTACCTGGCTGGAAGTGGTGTATAAAGGGCGTGACTACGACACGACCGTGATCGCTCTGACATCCGAATTCACACCGAAAGATGTCATGTCCCGCTATGTCTCGGACGCCAGCGGCAATTTCCTGAACTATGCAAGCGAAGAGTATGACTCCTTGTTCGCACAGATCCAGCCCATGACCGACTCCCAGGCACGTATCGACGGATACAAACGGCTCCAGACCCTTTTGGCTGACGATGCCGCCTCTGTATTCCTGCAGGATCCGGTCACGATGGTCGCCGTCAGCAAACAGCTCGGCGGGTATGAAACCTACAAGATTTACGCACAGGACCTCGCCGGCGTCTACCGGCTCGACTGACGCCCTGTCTGTCTTTCCGGAGGAGGAGCCATGGCTTTTGCCGGCAAGAAATTCCTGCAGCTGATCACGACGCTGTTGCTGGTGTCCGTGATGACTTTTCTCGCGTTTCAGGTGATCCCGGGCGATCCGGCCCGCCTGATCGCCGGCATCAATGCTTCTGACGCTCAGGTGGAGGCACTGCGCTCCCGCATGGGACTCGATCGTCCTCCGCTGGAGCGGTTTGGCCGGTGGATGTACGGCCTTGTGACCGGGAATCCGGGAGATTCGCTGCGATATGACCGGCCGATTGTGGATTTGATTGCGGAACGTATCCCGGTGACTTTGGCTCTGGCAGGCGTCGGATTGTTCTTTACCCTGGTGCTGGGGTTGCTGCTGGGGCTGGTCTCTGCCCGTTGGCGGGGCACTGCCGGCGACCGGATGATCCAGGCGTTTTGCCAGATCAATCTGGCCATCCCTCCCTTTTTCATGGGGATTCTTTTGATTTTACTGTTCAGTCTGGTGCTGCAATGGGTCGATGTGCGGGGATACCACGATTACCGCGAAGGCTTTTTTCCGTTTCTTGCCGGGCTGCTGATACCAGGACTCGCGTTGGGTCTGCCCCGTTCGGCGATGGTCGCAGGTTTCTTGCGCGGTTCGCTGGTTTCGCAGACCGGTCTGGATTATGTGCGCACTGCCAAAAGCAAAGGCGCCTCCGACGCGCGCGTACTTTACCGCCACATGTTTGTGAATGCGTTGGTGCCGGTTCTATCAACCCTCGGCATCGTTGCGGCAGAACTGCTGGGCGGCAGCCTCATTGTCGAACAGGTATTTGGTTTGCCCGGACTGGGGAGCCTCTTGATCCTGGCAATCGGAGCACGCGACTTTCCCCTGATCCAAACGATGGTGGTCTACATCGCGGCTGTGGTGGTCCTGGTCAATCTGGCCATCGACCTGTTGTACCGGGCCGCGGATCCGAGGATCCGTCTGTGAGCGCCGGCTCGCGCCGTCCGAACGGCTGGTTTTCCGATCCCAACGCGATCTTTGGAACGGTCGTCACGCTACTTGTGCTGCTGTTGGCGGCTGCCGGCGCACTGGGGGTGGCCGGCGATCCGGAGGCAATGGATGCGACCTCCCGTTTTTCCCCACCTTCTCTTCAGCATCTGTTCGGCACCGATAATTTCGGACGCGACGTCGCGAGCCGGGTTCTGTCCGGCACGGCTGCGACGGTTTCGATCTCGCTGGGAACCATCCTCATCGCCGGAACGGCTGGCACACTGCTTGGAGCACTGGCAGGCTATGCAGGCGGGCGTACAGATCAGGTGATCATGCGGCTGTCCGATGCGGTGTTCGCTTTTCCCGGTATTTTGCTCGCTCTCATGATCGTTTCCGTATTCGGACCCGGCTCCGGACATGTCGTGATCGCGCTCGGCATTTTGTTCACTCCTAGTTTTGCCCGTGTTGTACGCGGAGGCATGATCCAGCAAAAGTCTGAGAAATATGTGGAGCTTGCTCGCGTCTTTGGAGCATCTCCCTCGCGGATTATCCTCATCCACATCCTGCCGAATCTCTCCTCCACCCTCTTAACGGCTTTTTCGGTCGGTTTTGCGAACGCGATCCTTGCCGAAGCCGGTATGAGCTACCTCGGGCTGGGGGTCCAACCTCCCGACGCAAGCTGGGGCGCGATGCTCAAGGACGGAGTCGGCGATTTATTCCGCGCTCCGTGGATGGTGATCTTCCCCGGACTTGCGATCGTTCTCGCCGTCATGGGCTTTCACGCGCTGGGAGAAGCTGCCCGCAAGGCGGGAGGAGGTACCGGGCATGCGTGATCCCGTGCTGGAAATCCGCAATCTTTGTATCGGGATCGAACGGGAAGACGCGGCCGTTGACGGGGCGGTGCGAGGGGTATCCCTTTCCATCGGCGCCGGGGAAATCTACGGTCTGGTCGGCGAATCCGGATGCGGCAAGACCCTCACCGCACTGGCAGTGGCGGGACTGTTGCCGCCATCCGTCCGGGTGACCGACGGAACGATCCTGTTCGGTGGAGAGGACCTTCTCGAACTGGAGCCTGCCCAGCGCAGGAAGTACAACGGCCGCAACATCGGTATGGTGTTTCAGGAACCTTTGACCGCACTCAATCCACTGATGCGGATCGGGACACAAATCGGCGAGCCGCTCCGGATCCATACAGATCTCGACTCGCACCAGATTCGTGCACGCGTCATTGAGATGATGACCCGGGTGGGACTGCCGGACCCGGAAACGCTTGCGGACCGCTGGCCGCATCAGCTTTCAGGCGGCATGCTGCAGCGAGTTGGAATCGCTTCGTCCCTGCTTCTACGTCCCTCCCTGCTCATCGCAGACGAGCCCACCACCGCGCTGGACGTCACGACACAGGAACAAATTTTG
>CAZBKR010000197.1:0-3644 GCA_964492455.1 uncultured Oscillospiraceae bacterium | reverse complement strand
TGGCTGGCGCAGGTGTCACGTTTGACTGGATCGGATTTGACGCCTGTCTGATGGCTACGCTCGAGACTGCCTATATGGCCAACCGTCACGCGGATTACATGATCGCTTCCGAGGAGACCGAACCCGGGATCGGGTGGTATTACACCGATTGGCTGACTGCGCTGTCCGCCGATCCTTCGATGCCGACCTCCGGCATCGGTCGGCGGATCATCGACTCGTTTACGGCCAAATGCGCACAGGAGACGCCCCGGGACACAACGACCCTCTCCCTGATCGATCTGGTCGCGCTCAACAACGGTGTCGACGGCGCATTCCGCGCTTTCGCGTCAGCCTCAGACGCCCAGTTGGACCAGGACTACAAAGTCGTGTCCGACGCGCGCGGCAACGCGAGGGAATTCAGCAAATCCAAACTGGACCAGGTCGACCTGATCGACCTGGCTCAGAACATGGACTCCCCTGAAGCGAGAACCTTGATCGACGCGCTGGAACAGTGCATTCTCTACAACCGGACGTCCGCCAACATCACCCGTGCCCACGGAATTTCGATCTATTTTCCATACGATGAGCTCACAAACCTGTCGTCGATGCTTTCGGTATACGACCGGATCGGCATGGGAGAAGAGTACACCGGATTGGTGCGTAAATTTGCCAACCGGGTCGTCGGGGGGCAAATCACGACCAGCGGCAGTTCCAACGCGTTCGGTTCCCTGACGGGATCGACGGGGGGGACTCCTTCCGGGTCGGCATCCGATCTGTGGGCGATCGCCTGGAACGCCTTTTTCGCCAATGCGGACTACAACCGGTTCGCGGGCAGCGGGGACGGAGCACGCCCCGCGTGGATCGATGAGGACCAGATCCTGGCGGGGGCAGATTATTACCAGTCTCACTATCTGAACGCCGGCGACCTCGTGCTGACCCGCAAGGGGGGCACGCAGGTGCTGCGCCTTTCCGACGAGCAGTGGGATCTGGTGCAGTCAATCGATCTCAACCTGTTTTACGACGACGGAGAGGGATACATCGATCTGGGACTCGACGCGGTCTGGGAGTTCGATGACGACGGAGATCTTGTGATCGGATTTGACGGTACCTGGATCGCGCTGGACGGACATGTCGCGGCGTATTACACCACCTCCTTTGAGCAGGAAGGCGACATCTGGTCGATCGAAGGCCGTATCCCGGCCCTGCTGAACGGCGACCGCGTGGACATCGTCCTCAAGTTCGACAACGACCGTCCTTATGGGGTGGTCGCGGGGGCGCGCACCGACTATCAGGGAGCGACCGAGGCCGTGGCCAAAGGACTGATCCCGCTCACAGCGGGGGACACGATCGACTTTCTGTGCGATTTCTACACCTACGACGAAACCTATGAGGACAGTTATCTGCTCGGCGAACCGCTGGTCCTGTCGGGTGAACCGGAGGTCGGACAAGTCGAGATCGGCGACGCCGGCGGTCTGGTGACCTACCGTTTGACCGACCTGTACAACAATACATACTGGACCCCTGCTGTGGAATGGAATCCCTGACACGGATTCCGTACGCGGCTGATCTCAACAACGGAAAGGAAACAGAAGCCATGGCAATACTTCTCAACCGGGACATCATCGAGTACCTGACCACACCGAAGCTGGACATGCCGGATACGGTTGACGGCCTGCTGTACGGCAGTCCCGACGAGACGGTCACCGGGATCGGTACCACGCATGTCGCCACCCAGGAAACAGTCGAGCGTGCCCGTGCGATGGGGATCAATTTCCTGATCACGCACGAGGGGATCTTTTTCATGCACCGCGGCAGCCATCCCGGGATCGAATCGGATCCGGTCTGGCAGGACAAGGACCGCGCGATCCGCGAGAGCGGAGTGTCGATTTTCAGGAACCATGACCACATCCACCGGTATCAGCCCGATCTTGTTACGATCGGGCTGCTGGAGCGACTCGGCTGGGAAGGATACGAAACAACCCGCCATCCGGCGATGTCGATTGCCGAGATTCCGGAGATCACCGTGCGGGCCCTGGCGGAGCACATCAAGGAACGGCTCGGGTTGCGCGCGCTGCGTTTCATCGGGGAGGACACGCAGTCCATCCGGCGGATCGCGCTGTTTGTCGGTTACCGCGGAAACGGTGCCATGCCGTTGATGCTGCGGGACTCCGTGGACGCGGTGCTGTACGGCGAAGGATTCGAGTGGGAGACCCCCGAGTATTTCCGTGACGCAGTCTGGCAGGGTAAACGCAAGGCGTTGTTTGTGCTGGGACATGCGGAAAGCGAAATGCCCGGGATGGAGGCATTGGCCAGGCGTTTACAGGAGCGGTTCCCCGATGTGCCGGTGCGGTTTCTGGAACAGGAATGTACGTTCCGGATCCTGTGATCCGGGAACAAAAACACAATCGGACTGCAAAAAAAGCCGGGTCTTTTGGATCCGGCTTTTTCGAGGCTGCGACTAGAAGTGTTCCATCACGACGAGTTCATGGAGCGGTTTGCGGTCGACCGCATGCCGGTCGGGCGATTTGACCGGGCCTTCGGGGTACCCGATGCCGAGGATGTTGATCGGTTCGACGCCCGCAGGCAGACCAAAGTCGGACCGGACCCCGTCCGGATCGAAGTGGCAGACCCAGATCGAGTCGAGACCAAGGTCCGCAGCCGCCAGCATCATATGGGTGGTGACGATGGTCGCGTCGATGTCCGCGGCGTCCTTGCCGTCGAACGAGCGCTTCCAGCTGTCCGCGTGGTCCGCGCAGACGACCAACGCGAGTGGGGCTCCATACACCCGGGCGGATGATTTGAGTTTTTTTAGCCCCTCTTCCGAGCGGATCACCAGAATGCGTTGCGGCTGCCGGTTTGCGGCGGTCGGAGCGATTCTGCCTGCTTCCAGAATCGTATCCAGTTTCTCCTGCTCCACAGGCTCCGGCCGATAAGAACGAACCGAACACCTCTTTTGGGCCAATGTCATGAAGTCCATGGCGATGCTCCTTTCTTTTCCCGCTATGCCTCCATTATAGCAAGGCATGCGGACACACCCGCCGTTGCAGTACAATGGAGCCGTTGACGGGTTGGATATCAAATGAGGCCAGCCGGGACAGGAGTTCGTATGGATGGAAACGTACAGGTCGCGCGCACACGGCGGCAAATCCTGGAACAGTCGGCCAAGTTTATTCTGTTTTCCGCCTCTGCGGGGATCATCCAGTTTGCGGTCTTCACCCTGCTGACCGAAGTACTGCGGCTTCGATACTGGCCGGCTTACCTGGTGGCTTTGACGATGTCCGTGCTATTCAACTTTACCCTCAATCGGCGTTTCACCTTCCGATCGGCCAACAATGTCCCGATTGCGATGCTGCTGGTCGCGGGCTACTATCTCGTATTCACCCCCCTTTCCACCTGGTGGGGCGACCGGTTGACCGGTGCGGGATGGAACCCCTATCTGGTTCTCATCGGCACCATGCTGGTGAATTTTACGACAGAATTTCTCTATTGGAGATTTGTCGTGTTCGGCCGCTCGATCGACACCAACGAATTGGCACGAAAGAAGAAGGTATGAGGCTCGTTTCCAACACAGGGACTTTTTTATGAAGGAAGACAACGCTATAAGCATTCGATGGATCCGGAATCGGTCGCCCAGACTCAAATACGGGCTTTGTATTCTGACTCTT
>CAZBKR010000196.1:0-3649 GCA_964492455.1 uncultured Oscillospiraceae bacterium | reverse complement strand
CACGGAACATGGCCACGCTGTCCCGCATCACGCCCCAGATCCGGTAGCGCTCGATTTGCTGTTCCATACGCTCGATCTTTTTCTGCTGGTTCAGGTAAGCGTGCATCGCCAGCTCGAACCGGGCTTCTTTTTCCACCAGATAAGCGCTGTAATTACCGATATACTCTTCCGCGTGATCCGGCTGCAGTTCGACAATCCGTGTGATGGTGCGGTCCAGAAAATGCCGGTCGTGTGACACGATGACCACTGATCCTCGATAGGCGGACAAAAAGGCCTCGAGCCACTCGATCGAGACGATATCGAGATGGTTGGTGGGTTCGTCCAGCAGCAGGATGTCCGGCTCTTCCAGCAGCAGCCGCGCAAAAGCAACCCGGGATTGCTCCCCCCCGCTGAGACGGCCGAACGGTGTTTTGCGCATCGCCGGCCCGATCGCCAGCCCCTGCATGACCTTCTCGATACGAGTCTCGATGTCGTAACCGCCCGCGGCTTCGAACCGTTCCAGCAGATTGCCATATCGACGGATCGTATCCTCGAGGACAGAATCAGTTTGAACCGACATATCGACTGCCAGGCAATCCAGTTGCCGGCGCATCTGCTCGATCGCGTCAAACGCCTCCGCGCAAATCTCGTCGGGTGTGGATTCGGCGGGGAACGTTAAGTTCTGGTCCAGACAGCGGATGCGTGCCTCCTTGCGGAGGATGACACTGCCCGCGTCTATCGGCTCACGGCCTGTGACCATCCGGAGCAAAGTGGTTTTGCCGCACCCGTTCGGTCCGATCAGGCCGATCCTGTCGCCGGTCATGACTTCAAATGTGATGTTTTTGAAAACGAGGTTGGCCCCGTAACTTTTTTCGAGTTGGTTGACCGCCAGATCGATCATGGATTCCTCCCGTGCCGCGGGGCGTTCGGCATCCAAACAAAAAGCCCCGAAACCGCTTGCGCGTTTCGAGGCCATTCTCACCTGTTTCAGGACCCGATTGAAATCCTGTTGCATCTGGTGATAAGAGAGCGCCGATTGGCTTAGCGGATGTGTCCCGATCTAGAAATGGGCATACGTATCCTGTAACCGACGTCAATCGGCTGTTCTCAGGCCCGTGAATGCTATCCATCTCGCAAAGGGACTCATCGCTTTTCCTTTCGGCAGGAGTGTTGCTCTTGTACCGGAAACAAGCATAATGACTCTCGTTCAAAATGTCAACCGGGTATTAAACGCGATATAACAATGAGACCGGGGTGTCACAGCCGTTCACAATGGACGTAGTACAGGGTGTGTACTACAATGTGGTACAGACTGCGGGTACGGGAAGGAATACGGATGAACGGCTGGAAATTTGAGAAGATAGAGCCCATCGACAAGGGGTGGTCGGGAGATGCTAAATTCCGCGTCACCACAGCGGACGGGATCTCTTACCTGCTGCGCGTATCCCCTGTGGAGCGGGCCGATGCGAAACGAGCGGATTATGAGCGGATGAAACGAGTTGAAGCGCTCGGTGTCCCGATGTGCCGCCCGATCGCATTTGACACCTGCCCTGACGGGGTTTACTCCCTGCAAAGCTGGGTCGACGGAGAGGATGCGGAAGCAGTCATTCCACTGCTGTCCGACACGGAGCAATATGTGTACGGCCTCGAGGCGGGACAGATCCTCCGGACCCTCCATACGATCCCGGCGCTTTCCGGACAGGAAGACTGGGAGAGTCGTTACAATCGCAAAATTGACCGCAATATCCGCAACTACCTGGCCTGCCCGGTCCATTTTGATGGAGCGGAACGGCTGATCGGGTTTCTCGAGGCAAACCGGGATCTGCTCCGGGACCGGCCACAGACCTATCAGCACGGGGATTACCATATCGGGAATCTCATGATAGACCTCACCGGTAAACCCGTGGTGATCGACTTTGACCGCAGTGATTACGGAGATCCCTGGGAAGAATTCAACCGGATCGTATTTTGTGTACACGTCTCGGCGCTGTTTACTTCGGGCATGATCAATGGATATTTCGACGGGCAGGTGCCCCCACTGTTCTGGCGGTTGCTCACGTTGTATATCGCCAGCAATACGCTGTCGTCGGTCCCCTGGGCCCTCCCGTTCGGGCAGTCGGATGTCGACGGGATGCTGGATCGCGCGCGGGAAGTGCTTTCCTGGTATGTAGACTTTCACGATCCGATTCCGTCCTGGTATCATCCCGGATTTTTGATACAGGAAGTCGACGGTGTGCCGTATAAACTGAAAGCCCCGTTTGATTTTGGTTTTCTGTCCCGTTTCGGCACTGTTTTCAAAGTCTATGACGACCAGGACTCCGGAAACATCTGTTTTGGAATGCAAGCGGATGGAGAACGTCTGTTCGTAAAATTCGCCGGCGCGCCTACCGAGCAATACGACGGAACCGCTGCAGATGCCATCGACCGGCTGCGTGCGGCTTGCAGGATCTACGAAGACCTCTCGCATCCGAACCTGGTGCGGCTGATCCGCACCGAGCTTTGCGGCGACGGACTGGCAGCTGTCTTCGAGTGGGTGGAGGCGGTTTGTATGGGACGGATGTATCCCGCGTCCAGAAAAGCGTTTCTTCTCCTGCCACAGGCGGTCAAGCTTCAGATCTTTGAGGATATCCTGTCATTTCACGCCCACGTGGCGGCGTGTGGATATGTAGCGGTCGATTTTTACGACGGTTGTATTCTGTATGACACCGAACACCGGAAAACCGTACTTTGCGATGTAGACCTTTATCAGAAAAAGCCCCACACCAACCAGATCGGCCGGATGTGGGGAAGTACCCGGTTTATGTCGCCGGAGGAGTATATGTTGGGAGCTGACATCGACGAGGTGACCAATGTTTACACAATGGGCGCGACCGCCTTTGCCCTGTTCGGAGCGGACGGCAGACGGACGCCGGAGGCATGGTCCCTGTCCCGCGCACTATATGATGTTGCAGTCACCGCAACCCATGACAACCGCGCTTTTCGCTATCCGTCGATCGCAGCCATGATTCAGGCCTGGGATGCGGCCCTGTTGGAAAGCGGATCTGCCTGAATGATCAGTGTGTGGTTTGCGCCTCCACGAGCCGTTCACCGCAGTACATCGCCCGGAGCTTTGGTTTTTCGATTTTACCGGTCGGGTTGCGGGGAACCGGCGCGAAGAGGATGGTACGGGGGCGCTTGTAGCGCGGCAGGTCCACACAAAATTCCGTGATCTCGTCTTCCGTGCAGGACATGCCTTCCTTGATCTCGATGATCGCAGCCGCGATTTCACCGAGCCGCGGGTCGGGCAGGCCGATCACCGCGACATCTTTGATTGCGGGATGCGACCGGAGGAAATCTTCGATTTGAACCGGGTAGATGTTTTCTCCACCGGTGATGATGACGTCTTTTTTGCGGTCGACGAGGAAGATGAACCCATCTTCGTCCATCCGCGCGACATCTCCCGTGAACAGCCACCCGCCCTTGAGGATTTCCGCGGTGGCCTGAGGGTTGTTGTAGTAGCACTTCATGACGCCCGGACCCCGGACGATCAGTTCTCCGACCTCGCCTTGTGCGACCGGAACGCCTTTTTCGTCGACGATGTCGGTTTCCCAGAGATACCCGGCTTTGCCGATCGCTCCCACCTTGTGGATGTTTTCCATCCCGAGATGGACGCAGCCCGGGCCGATGGATT
>CAZBKR010000195.1:0-3673 GCA_964492455.1 uncultured Oscillospiraceae bacterium | reverse complement strand
ACGGATGTCTCTGCTTTTTATGAATTGATCCGCATCGAATTTTACAGGAAGAGAGATTGGTTTGTCAACACAGACTTTTGTCAGAGTTAACTGGGTTAGCTGCAAATAGAAACGCCCGTTTGCAATTATACCGGTGGTCCCGGGTTGGGATGAACGTGCGTGTCTGCTATAATTGCGCCATCCGGGATATGGATTCCCACAATAAGCGGAGGCAGGCATGATTGCAAAAGGGTTGAAGGGCAAACTGCAGTCCGGTTCGATGATCCGGAAAATGTTTGAGGAAGGCATGCGGTTGAAAACGATATACGGCGAAGACCGCGTCTTTGACTTCAGCATCGGCAACCCGGATCTGGACCTGCCGCCCGATGTGGCGGACGCGCTCGTCCGTATCGCGTCGGATCCCACCCCTGCGACGCATGGCTATATGAGCAACAACGGCTATCTCTCCACGCGCACCACCATCGCAGAACGCCTCTCCGCGCAATCGGGACTTATCGTGGCACCGGAATCAGTTGTGATGACGGCGGGAGCTGCTGGCGCACTCAACGTGGTCCTGAAGACCCTGCTGGATCCCGAAGATGAAGTCATCCTTCTCGCTCCATTTTTTATGGAGTATCTATCCTATATCGATAATCACGGCGGACGCAGTGTCATCGTACAGACCGACGACGCGTTTATGCCGGATCCGGCTGCGATCCGCAAGGCCATCACCCCGCGTACCAAGTCGATTATCATCAACACCCCCAACAATCCCACAGGAGTGATATACGGCGCGGATGTGCTGGCGTCGCTGCGCTCGGTACTGGAGTCTGCAGACCATCCGATCTATGTCATTTCGGACGAACCGTACAATGAAATCGTCTTCGATGGCGTTCAGGTGCCCTCCACGCTTGCGGCCTTCACCCATGCGATTGTCTGCTATTCATACAGTAAGTCCCTGTCACTGGCAGGTGAGCGTATCGGATACATTGCAGTAAAGGACACCGCGGACGATTATCGCGATCTGATGAACGGGCTGGTGATGGCCAATCGCATTCTGGGATTTGTCAACGCGCCATCCCTGATGCAAAAAACAGTCGAAGCTGCCATCCGGCTCCATGCGCGTGTGGATGTCGCCAACTATCAGGCACGCAGAGACGCCTTGCACGGGATCCTCGTGAGAGCTGGATTTGATTGTCCAAAACCAGCCGGTGCGTTTTACCTGTTTCCGAAGTCACCGCTCGCGGACGATCGCGCATTTGTGGATACCGCAGCCCGCCACAACATCCTGTGCGTTCCGGGTTCCGCCTTTGGACGACCCGGCCATTTCCGGCTCGCATTCTGTGTGGGAATGCCGGTCATCCGCCGTTCCGCCGACGCATTCATGGCGCTCGGCAAAGAACTGGGTCTGATCTGACGCTGTAGCTTCAGAATTGTTTTATTGTCCCGGATTGTCGTCAGGGGACAATATGACGAACCCTTCCCCGCCACGAATACGCACCTCGACATGCCTGACTCCCGGAAGAACGCGGTTGCTCACGCCGCGTGTGCTTCCGATATCGATCTGTTCGTCAAGAAGCGGATAGGAAAATCCCTCGAGCGTCACACCTAGAAACGGAAAGCCAGGTGACGCAACGACAGAAATCACAGGATTTCCCAGCCCCAGTTCATCAAGATCGATCCGCAATGTCGAAGGCCCTTTCAGACTGACCATATAAACGCGTCCATCGGTCAACCAGACCTGCACACCTTCCCCGGTATGCCTGGAGGCAAGACCGAGATTGGCCAGCATGTGATCCACCCGGTCTCCGACCGCACCGATCATCCAGAACTCGGTTCTGCCTTTGCGGGGAACAGAGAGAGCGGCTTCGAAAGCGAGTTCGGAATCCGTCCAGTCTTTCTCCACGGGATAACGTTCGATGCGTACCCCTCTTTGCTGCATCCACAGGAGGGTTTCCGCGTCAATCGAGTCGAGGTCGCCCACCAGCAGGTCTGGAACCAGTCCCATCGCGGCCAGATGTCTGGCACCGCCGTCCGCGCAGATCTTGTAATCACAACGCCTGGCAATGGTGAGACATGCTGCTTCGTCCGCGATCGGACCGTTCAGTGCGATCAGGATCCGCATGCAAGTCTGCGAAGCTGACGGCAGGCTTCGGCTGGATCCGGATCCCCGTATATACTGTTGCCCGCGACCAGGACATCCGCTCCCGCTTTGTAGATCTCGCGGACGTTCGAGGGACCGATGCCCCCGTCGACCTGAATGTGGAAAGCAAAGCCTGCGCGTTCCGCCTGCGCGCGGAGTCTACGAATCTTATCTGTCATGGACGGGATAAATTTCTGTCCTCCAAAACCGGGATTGACCGTCATCAGCAACACCAGATCGACCCGGTCCAGAATTTCCTCAATCGCGGATAACGGTGTTGCCGGATTCAATGAAACCCCCGCTCCCGCCCCCATCGATCGAATGTGCTGAAGCACCCGATCCAGGTGAGTACACGCTTCCGCGTGCACCGTGACCAGATCCGCGCCGGCCGCAACAAACGTTTCGACATACCGGTCCGGGTCAGCAATCATCAGATGGACATCCAGCGGGAGTCTCGTGTGCTTGCGGATGGCAGCGACCACCGGAGGGCCGATGGTGATGTTGGGAACGAACATGCCGTCCATGACGTCGACATGCAGCCAGTCTGCGTCGTTTTCCACTTTATGTATGTCTTCGGCCAGCCGGGCAAAGTCGGCAGACAGGATCGAGGGACTGATCAGCGGTCGCCCTGACGTTTCTGTATAGGTTGCTATCATAAGGTCCTCCCGGTTCGGTTAGGTGTGATTCCATTATATCCCGTTACACAGGCGGTGGCCGGCGTTTCGCAAATGGATCCACAGCATCGAGTGCAGATCGGAACCGCCGATATCGCTCCAGTCTTCCCGCGTCTATCCCGGCTGCTTCGACCGCGCATCCCGGTTCGGAAAGGTGGCGACACCCTTGAAAGCGGCACGGGGCCTCTACTCGAAGAATCTCCGGATATCCGAGCAGAACCTGCTCACCCGACACTCCTGCCTCCCATAGGTCAAGCATGGAAAATCCGGGGGTATCCGCCATGTATCCCCCCTCAAACGGAAACAGCTCGACACGCCGGGTGGTGTGACGCCCGCGGCGAATTCTCATACTGACGTCACCGGTCGGCATCAAATTCCGGTCTGCCATGAGGTTGAGCAGTGTCGATTTGCCAACACCGGATTGTCCCGCAATCCCGACGGTATGACCGTCAATTTCTCTGCGAAGCAATTCCAGACCGGATTCAAAGCTGCTGCATGTCGGGTTGAAACCTGTTGTACGCACGGAAAATCCGGCATCCGCGTAGACCATGCGGATTTGATTTGCCGCCGTCATATCCAGATCGCATTTGGTGACACATACGACCGGGCGGATATCGTGTACACCGCAAAGGATCAGAAGTTTATCCACCAGATACAGATCCGGAGCCGGCTCTGCTGCCGATACCGTGACAAACAGCAGATCAAGATTGGATATAGGGGGACGAGGCAGCAAATTGCGTCTCGGCAGGATCACGTCGATACGATACGGCACGTCAGGGTCTCCGGACGCGCTGTACCGGACATGATCGCCGATGGTCGGTACGATCCCTTCGCGGCGGAGGACGCCTCGTATGGTTGCGATACCGACCACGCCATG
>CAZBKR010000194.1:0-3711 GCA_964492455.1 uncultured Oscillospiraceae bacterium | reverse complement strand
GGTACACCCACCAGTTCTGAGACCACCCAGATGTCGATGGAAACGACCGCCACGACCACGACCACACCCTGATCAACCGGGTTGTACTCGTTCAGTTCGTAAATGTCACGGAGACCAGGCTTATTTTGCGGAAATGATTGTGTAACATTTGCCTCGGTCCGGATCGATGCCTCTGTTACAATATATACGACCTCAATCCATTTGTGAAAGAAGGAATCTCCATGAGAAAACCAACCGTTCTCCTGTCCGCCCTGCTGCTGACGCTCGCTGTTCTCACAGCCGGATTGGCCGGATGTAACACGACAACGCCCACTACCACTCCAGCAACAACTCCCTCCACCGCGGCGCCGACCGCGGCACCGACCCCGACAACGCCTGCGACAACCCCCGCAACAGTACCGTATACCGAGCGTACAGCGGTCAGGATCGCCACCATCCAGGGCCCGTCCGGGATCGGAATGTCCCAGTTGATGGAAAAGAACGAAAAAAAGAATACCAGCAATCAATACAGCTTCATTGTCGAGCCGTCCGCACAAAATGTGGCGTCGCTTGTTATCTCAGGCGAAGTCGACATCGCCTGTGTCCCGACCAATACCGCCGCGCTGCTCTACAACAAACTGGAAGGCGGCGCCAAACTGATCGCGCTCAACACGCTGGGCGTACTCCACATTCTGGAAAAAGGCGACCAGGTCCAGTCGATCGGAGATCTGGCAGGCAGAACCCTCCACGTTTCCGGACAGGGTGCGGTGCCCCAGTATGCAATTGAATACATTCTCCAGGCGTACGGTCTCACTGACAGTGTCGAAGTGGTTTATTATGCGGATCATGACGAGCTGGCTGCACTGGCAGCGGCTGGTTCCGTGGATTTGTGCATGCTGCCTGAGCCCAAAGTGACCGCCACCCTCATAGCCAATCCTGACCTGAGGCTCGCGGTGGACGTCACGGAAGCCTGGTCGCTCGCCGCAGACAAAAACGGGGACGAGGGAAGTGTGCTGACGATGGGGGCCGTTGTCGTGCGGACCGCATTCGCGGACGAACATCCGGATGCGATCGCGCAGTTCCTCGCAGAATACGAAACGTCAATCGGATTTGTAAACACGCAGGTGGCCGCGGGTTCGATCCTGGTTGAAAAACACGGGATTATGCCCAAAGCCGCTGTGGCAGCCAAAGCCATTCCGAACTGCAATCTGGTCTATATCGACGGAGAAGACATGCAGCCGGCCATCACCAACATGCTGGATGTATTGTTTACCTCCAACCCCCAATCCATCGGCGGTGCCCTGCCGGATGAAGGATTCTACTATATCGGGTAATACGGCCCGGGAAAGGCCCATTCCGATTTATGAACGGGCATAACGGGAAGCAAACCAGACGGCACGATGGCATCCGGCGGGTCACACCCCACCGGATGCTTCGTGCCGTTGGTATGTTGGCGATCTGGCTCCTGATCTGGCAGGGAATCTATCTGGCGATCGGGAAAGATGTCCTGTTTGCTTCGCCCGTCCAGGTTATTCTCCGGCTGGCCCGGCTGATCCTCCTCCGGGACTTCTGGCAGACGGTCGCAACGACACTCGGCCGCATCATGGCGGGATTGTCGCTCGGCATTCTGGCCGGCGTAGGATTGGCAATCCTTACTTCTTCGTCCCGGCTGGTGTCGGATTTTTTCAGTCCGCTGGTCGGCATCGTCAAATCCACCCCGGTTACCAGTTTCATCGTGCTGGCCATGTTGTGGATTGCGAGGGGGCGCGTGCCGGTTTTCATCTCCTTTCTGATGGTTCTTCCGATCATCTGGGCCAATGTCAGCGAAGGCATCCGACGCCGCGACGTTAAACTCCTCGAAATGGCAACGGTGTTCCGGATGGGGCGCATGCACCGGTTGCGGCGGATCGATGTGCCGATGGTACTCCCGTATTTCATGGCGGCATTCAACAGCGCGCTCGGTTTGGCCTGGAAGGCGGGGATCACCGCCGAAGTCATCAGCAATCCGGCGTTTTCCATCGGTGGACGCATTTATGATTCCAAAGTCTATCTCGAGACGACCGATCTGTTCGTCTGGACTGCGGTCCTTGTCTTGATCAGCGTGGGACTGGAAAAACTGTTTCTGCTTCTGATCCGATATGCGCGGCAAAAACTGCATATCCGCGGAGAGGTGGCAGGATGACCGCTCCGGTAGTGTTTGAAAAAGTGACGAAAAAATTCGGTTCCGAGACGATCGTAGACCAATTGGACTGGTCTCTGCCAGCCAGTGGTACGATTTGTCTGTTCGGACCATCCGGTTGCGGCAAGACCACAATCCTGCATCTCCTGGCAGGAATCCATACACCGGATGGAGGTCGGATCACCGGCCTTGCGGAACGTACCGTTTCAGTTGTGTTTCAAGAACCCCGACTGCTCCCGTGGATGTCTGCATTGCACAACATCACCGCCACCATGCACACACCCCGGGATGCGGGCGAACGGCGGGAGGAGATCGCCTGCCACTGGTTGACACGACTCGGGCTGTCTGGTGCGGCGGACAAGCTTCCGGACGAATTGAGCGGCGGCATGCGGCAACGGGTAGCGATTGCCCGCGCGCTTGCATATGGCGGGGATCTGCTGTTGCTCGATGAGCCGACACAGGGGCTGGATGTTGCCATGCGGGATACAGTTCTGGATCTGCTGCGTGAAACCGGAAAAGACCGGCTGACCGTGCTGGTCACCCATGATCCTGAAGCGGCCGAACGGATGGGATCGACTGTGATACCGGTGTACGGTCCACCTGTTCGACGGATGGTTTGACGAAAACCGTCTTTGTTATGTACTATGGGTACACCGTCCTGCGCGTACGGGAGGGAACTCTCTTCTTATTTGGAGGATCTGCTTTTTGTCTCCTCGCATACATGCCCAGCGATGGATCCTGGTCCTGATGGCTCTCCTTCTTTTGCTGACAGGTGCCGTAGCCTGCAAGCGTGCCTATGCCACGACGCAGGTCATTCCGCCGGAAGCGGTTGTTGCCCGTTATCTGGACGCGCTGCAACGCAATGACTATGCAACTGCGAATGCTTGTTTATCAGACGGGGAACGAAATGTATTTGCCATCTCCCAGCCCAGTGGAACCGAGATGGACGCGCTGTACGCGCAACTGATGCGAAAATTCGTGTATTCGCTTGAGACCCCGGCCACTACGGCGGGATCCGGCACTTCCGCAACGGTCGACAAGACGGCCGGTCATACCGACGCCGGTCTTCACACACAAATTTTAGTGACCATTTCCACGCTCAATGTCCCGGAATTGTTTGATCACACCATCGAAGAGCTATCGGCGCAGTATGCAGCATCCCTGGTAAACGCGGCCCCGATATCAGAAGAAAAGCTCGAGGAAAGCTTTTACCTGAAACTGGCGTGCGCGCTGGACTCGCCAGATTCGCCACGGCTTGCGGGACGTGTGTACATCCCTCTGGTTCTTCGGGAAGGGGAGTGGAAAATCGAAGCCGACAGTGAGTTGTACAACGCGGTGACCGGCAACTTTTTCGAAATTGTAGCCCGGTTGCCTGCGTGGGAAAGACAGGGCTGATTTCCCTCAGCTGTATTGACAGGGGTAGGGGATTCCATTAAAATTCGGTTTGACAACCGGGCGGGGAGCCGCACGGTCTGGCGAGTGTCCATCGACCATTGTTCTTGACTAGAGGTGGAGGGAAGCATCCCGACGAAACCCGGCAACCCGCAAAGCGC
>CAZBKR010000193.1:0-3716 GCA_964492455.1 uncultured Oscillospiraceae bacterium | reverse complement strand
GCGCTGTCCGAATAACTATTGCTTTCAGGATTGTAATTGTATAGTATCACAAAAATCGGCCGTATTTTCGTGCAGTTTGCGAATACGGGACCGTCTTGTTAAGTATCCTGAAGTCGGGGCAGTCACCGACCGGGCGGGAGCCGGTTCTCCGGTCCGCCGTCCTGTGCTATTCTATTGGAGACCTGTCCGCTGCCGGATGGGTATGGAGGCTTTTTTGTTGGATACGGGAATCAACACCGGCGTGCTGCACGTCGGAACGGGCGGAGCCGGGCGGCTTGCAACACTGGTGACCGGCGGAGTCGCCGGCCGGCGGGTCGCGGTGATCACCGACCGTGAGGTGGGTGCGCTCCATCTGGAGGCGTTGACACGTCCTCTGGCTGAAGCCGGCGCATGGGTCGGCACGGCCACGGTCGACGTCGCCGATGCCGCCAAATCGATCGACGCGGTCAAAACCGTAATCTCTCTGCTCTCGGACGCGAACTATGGAAACGCCGATCTGCTGGTCGGACTGGGTGGCGGGAGTGTCCTGGACGTGGCGGGGTTTACGGCTTCGCTGTATCGCGGCGGACTGCCTTATATTCAGGTGCCCACCACTTTGGCGTCGATGGCGGAAGTGGTGGGCTCCGACGCCCATCTTCTGAGTTGCTGCGGTGTCCGGGATGTGTTGCAGATTCCTGCGAAACCGGTGCTGACGGTGGTGGATCCCGCCTATCTGCGAACCCTGCCCAGACGGCAGTTCGCAAACGGGATGGCTCAGATCGTCCGTCTGGCCTGGCTGTGTGACCCTGCGTTTCTGGCGGAACTCGAACGGGACATTCTGTCACCTGTCGCACCGGAAGCCGGGGTCGGCGGTTCAGCATCCGTGTTGACTCCGGATGTTCTCGTGCCGCGCGCGATACGCCTGGCGGCAAAAGCCCTGCGGCTCGACGCTGCCCTGCTTCGGTTCGGCGTGCAGGCGGGTGCGGTCATCGAGGAACACTTTCGTTATATGAAATACATCCACGGCGAAGCGACCGCGCTCGGCATGCTTGCGGTGACATGTTCCGCCCGGCTGGCGACCCTGCTGGCCGCGCTGGGACTTCCGGTCCGGCTCGAAGGGGTCGGAAGCGACACAATCGGTCGCAAGCTGCTCAAGGCGTTTTCTGATCCCGTTCGTTCGGGAGGCGAAGCCGCGGAGGTGCGGATCGTAAACGTGGAACAGCCCGGGAACCCCGGGATCCGTGTGATCGCGGCAGCGGATGCCGAAGCATGGTGTACCGCGGCCGCGACCTGGATCACGACCGGAGGTCATGGATCTGAAAGAGTGGAGGAGTAGTGTGAGGAAACTGAACAACCGGGCGGGCGCGACCGGTACTCGGTGGCTTGCCGCGATGCTGACCGCCTTGCTGCTGCTGGGCTCAGCGGGATGCGACGACGCGGAAACGGAAAGCCCGGAAATCGCGGATTACGGCAATTTCGGCGCACAGTACGCGCGCAAACTCGCGCTGGACACCCCGCGCCGCGGTCCTTATACGGACGAGGAGCGAGCGGCCGCGGAGATCCTGCGGGAGGCGTTTGAAAAACTGGGGTACGAGCCGGTGGTTGACAGATTTACGGTGTCGCGGGAGGACGGGACGCTTCTGACCTCCCAAAACGTGATTGTACGTATCCCGGGCACGGGGTTCCGCATTCAGCACCCCGACACCGGCGATATCCGGCAGATCCGCCGCCAGGTGATTGTCGGTGCACATTACGACACCTGGTTTTCCGAACCGGAGACCGATACGGAAGGCAATCCGGTTCCGCCTCTTGCGGGCGCGGAGTACGACGCGTGTGTCGCGGCCCGGGACGCGGGATACGACGGGATCAACGACAATGCGTCCGGGATCGGTGCGTTGCTGACGCTAGCGCGGGAGATGGCGGGACAGACCTACGGATACGACGTGGTGCTGGTCGCGTTTGGAGCGGGCTGTGACAACCAGGCGGGTTCGGCGCATTTTGTGAGCGGTATGACCCCGGTGGAGGTTGCACAGACCGACGCCATGTATTGTGTCGAAGCCCTGTTTGCTGGGGACAAGCTCTATGCGAGCGCCGGCCTCAATTCCCTCTCTCTGGACAAAGAAGGCAAACCGGCCAAGGTGTATGAGAAACGGCGCAAACTCTATGAGGCGACCGATGTCGCGATCACCTACGACCTCGATATGACCAGCTATGACCTGCTTACGAACCAGTCTTCAGTCGAAGCCGACCTCAACGGGGACGGTGTCGCGGATATCTATCGCGAGGTCACGCGCACGGTGTCGGATTTTTCTCCTTTTGACGCCGCCGGCATCCCCTGCGTGTACATCGAGTCGTACAACTACTCATTCGACACGATCGAAGCGATGAAAGATTCCCGCAATCCTGAGATGTCTCCCTATGGCGGAGTCGCCCGACGCAACCACCTCGACAGTTATGCGACGCTGTCCGATATTCTGGCCGATAACACGATCCTGGTGCGCCGGGTCAACGTGACAGCGTTCCTCCTGCTGGAATCGATCGCCAAAGGACACTGGGAGGCGCTGCCATGACGCACGCACGCCCTCTGGAGGATCTGCGCAAGGTCCGGCTGTTCCTGCTGGACATGGACGGCACTTTCTACCTCGGGGAACGCCTGCTCGAGCGCTCGCTCGAATGCATTGAGACGTTTCGCGCGACCGGCCGCAAATTCATGTTCCTGACAAACAACTCATCGAAAAACAGGCACATCTATGCGGAGAAAATCAGAAAAATGGGTTTGGAAATCGGGGATGACGCGGTTTTTTCCTCGGGCGAGGCGACCGCCATCTATCTTTCGGACCGTCATCCCGGAGCCCGGATTTATGTGGTCGGTACTCCTGCGCTGGAGGAGGAGTTCACCGCCGCCGGGTTTGTGCTGGATGATCGGGATCCGGAAATCGTGGTGCTCGGATTCGACACCACCCTGACCTACGACAAAATTTGGAAACTCTGCGATTTCGTGCGGGCGGGCAAACCCTACATCGCGACGCATCCGGACTTCAACTGTCCGATTGAGGGGGGATGGATGCCCGATATCGGGGGCATGATCGCCATGGTGGAGGCCTGCACCGGGCAGCGCCCGACCGTGATCGGCAAACCCAATGCCGCGATCATCGAGGCGCTGGAAAAAAGAACCAGAATCACGCGATCTGAAATCGCCATGGTCGGCGACCGGCTGTACACCGACATCGCGCTGGGTGCCAATGCCGGCATCCTCTCGGTGCTCGTGTTGAGCGGGGAAACCACCGCGGAGGACCTGGCGACAAGCGAGATCCGTCCGGACTATGTGTTTTCAAATCTCGGCGGGATCGCGGATGTGCTGAACGGGTCCGCAGAAAGGCCTTCGCACTGACCGTGTCCGGACGCGGTCGTCGCGCTCCCGCACAGACGCGCCGGAGCGCCCTCCCTTGTGCGGGCGTCCGGATCGTGCTAGAATCGCTTCGATTTGGAGTCTCCGTATACAAAGGCGTATACTGGGCAGCCGCCGTTGGCCGGATTGTACGGAGGACATGACCCATGCGCAAAGCAATATTACTGCTGCAGGACGGAACCGTTTTCGAGGGGACACGCTTTGGCGCCGGCCGGGACGCCCTCTGTGAAATGGTCTTCAACACCGGGCTCACCGGGTACCACGAACTGCTGACCGACGCGTCTTACGCGGGACAGGGGATCGTCATGGCCTCACCGATCATGGGCAA
>CAZBKR010000192.1:0-3772 GCA_964492455.1 uncultured Oscillospiraceae bacterium | reverse complement strand
GCCGCATCCGGTCGATCTCTTCGTTGATCGCGGAATCTTTGTCGATATAGGTGTCAGTCGAGGGGATGTAGGCCTCCGGTTGATAGTAGTCGTAATAACTGACAAAGTACTCGACCGCGTTTTCCGGGAAGAACGCCTTAAACTCAGCGCACAGCTGGCCCGCCAGGGTTTTGTTGTGCGCGACCACCAGCGCAGGCCGCTGCAGGCGCTGAATGACCTGCGCCATCGTAAACGTCTTGCCCGACCCGGTGACACCCATCAGAGTCTGCGCACGCATCCCCTGTCCGATGCCTCGAACCAGCGCGTCGATTGCTTCCGGCTGGTCCCCCCTGGGAGTCATATCCGAAATGAGTTTAAACGGCATATCCATGAAGAGGATTATACCACCGTCCCCGCCGCTGGAAAAGAACATTTGTGCGTGTTTCATTTTTTACATGAAGGAAGACGAAAAAGCCCGGCCTGGTGTATAATGCTTTACCAATAAGGCAGAGGGGACTCGCGTCCGCTGCCGGACAGATGGGAGAGGACAACATGAGTCACAGCATTCCGGTCATCCGGACACTGGCGCCGAAGCAAAAGCCTGCTGACGAATCCAGGCTTGCATTCGGGCAGATTTTCACCGACCACATGTTCATGATGGACTACGTCAAAGGACAGGGGTGGATCAATCCGCGAATTGTCCCTTATGCACCGCTGCAGATGGATCCCTCCACCATGGTATTCCACTATGGCCAGTCCGTTTTCGAGGGTCTCAAAGCCTATCGTTGTGCGGACGGTTCGATCAACCTCTTCCGTCCCCATCTGAATTTCGAACGGATGAACCTTTCGGACGAGCGTATGGCGATTCCCCCTCTCGACGAGGAGCAGTGTGTGGATGCGGTCAAGCAACTCGTTCGCCTGGAGGCCGACTGGGTGCCTTCCGCCCCGGAGACTTCCCTGTACATTCGTCCGTTTGTGTTCGCGGCTGACCCCTTCCTGGGTGTGCGCCCGTCCAACACCTACCACTTTCTCATCATTCTGTCACCTTCGGGGCCGTATTATCCGCAGGGGCTCAACCCGATCGACGTCTATGTCGAGGATGAGTACGTCCGGGCTGTCAAGGGCGGCACAGGATTCACCAAGTGCTCCGGCAATTATGCAGCGAGCTTGCTCTCCCAGGCCAATGCGTACAAATCCGGCTTTGTACAGGTGCTCTGGCTGGACGGAATCCATCGCAAGTACATCGAGGAAGTCGGCGCGATGAACGTCTGCTTTGTTATCGACGGCAAGCTGGTCACTCCCATGCTGAATGGAAGCATCCTCCCGGGCATCACCCGGAAATCCGTATTGGAAACCGCAGTCAGCTTTGGACTGGAGGTGGAAGAACGGCTCCTCTCCATCGACGAACTCGGCGCGCTGTACGCGGAGGGCCGGGTGAGTGAGATGTTCGGCTGCGGGACCGCGGCGGTCATCTCTCCAGTCGGATCTCTCAAGTACCAGGACACTGTTATGACCTTCAACAACGGACAGATCGGGCCGGTCAGCCAGCGCATGTATGACACATTGACCGGCATCCAGTACGGACGGTTGCCCGGTCCGCAAGGCTGGATCGAGAAAGTCTGATCCCACAGAGGTTGTTTTCATTCCATCGGAGATCAGGGCAGACAGCCAGTCGGTTGTCTGCCCTTTTTCGGTTCCGCAGGATAGCGGCGGGGAAAGGACACATATGATCGATCCCGCACAGGAAGCACTCGCCTTTTTTGATCTGCCCGAAGCCCCTGTATCGCTCACTCTGTTGCGCCACAACGAGAATCAGACATACCGCGTCGAATGCGAGAGCCGTGTTTACAGTCTGCGTATCCGACAGCCGGTCGCCGGGTTCGACCTCTCCGTGCTCGGGGGTGAGCCGGAACCCTTGCTGGAGGGTGAGCTGGAACTGCTGGATAGAATCCGCAGGGAGACGGACTTTGCCGTACCCGTGCCGGTCCCTTCACGAACAGGCGGAAAGGTTGTCCGGTTACTGGACGGATCCCTCGCGAGTCTGCTTGTCTGGCTGGACGGCATACCGCTTGCCGCGGCAGACCGTAGTGCCTCCATGTTGTTTGAGGTCGGCAGAACCCTGGCATCTCTCCGGACGGCAGCAGAGACCCATCCCGATTGGAATGTGATCCCGCGTTATGCTTACGACAGTGCGCTGGCCCGTCGGCTCATAGAGCGCGCAAATCGTGCGAAGGGCATTCTGCCGGCAGAAACGGTTGAAAACATGGCAGGTGCGCTGGGGCAGATTGCACAGATGATGGAGGCGCAGGAAAGGCGCGAAGGGCGCCACCTTTCGCACGCGGACCCGGGATTTGGGAATCTCGTTTGGACCGGTGACAAGGTCGGCCTGATCGACTGGTCCCTGAGCGGAAGCGCCCCCTTCCTGCATGGATCTCGGGGGGCTGATGGGTGCGACGTCCGACCGCGCGGAACAGCACTGTATGCTGGAGGGATGGGAAAGCGTCCGGGGCCTGGTTAATCGACCGAGCCTGGACGCGTGTTTCGGGTTGTCTGTTCTGCTGTTCGTCTGTTGCCAGTATCCGCGTGCGCGAGAGTGGGGAGATTGGTTTCCGGCGGCTCTAGCACGGTGGAACCAAACGGTTTTCCTTCCGCTGGCGGAGGGGCGTCAGCTCTCCTGCATTCTTTGATACCGGAGGTATCAGTTCAATTCTTTCTTATTCTTCTGGATGGTGACCAATACACCTGTCAGATTGTCCTCGACGCCAGACAGGAGCTTTTTTGCATACTCCAGCGCACCGTTACGGATCTGCCGCGCGGACTGGTTGGCGGTCTCGATGGTGTGGGCGGCTGCCTGGCGGGCCTGCAGGGTGATCTCATGCTCGTCAATCATCGCGGTCATGCGTGTCTCCGCTTCCCGTACGATGTTCTCCGCCTCTTTACGGGCCTCCGCCACCAGTTGGCGGTTCTGACTCAGCAACCATTTGGCCTGCTGGATTTCGGCCGGGAGACTCTCCCGGATCAGGGAAATCAGCACCAGCATCTCTTCCCTGTCCACCAGACAGGAGTCGGAAAACGGCAATGACCGGGCATGGTGCACGCCCGCTTCCAATTTATCCAGCAGTTCAAACAGATCAGAATCGACTGTATCCGCCCGTTCCGGTCCGGTATTGTCACGCATGATTCCCCTCCCCCTCTCCGGTGCGTCTGAGATGTCCGGCGACGAACGTCCGGATTTCATCCGGCACCATGTTGGTAATATCGCCCCCATATGTGGCCACTTCGCGCACGATGCTTGAACTGGTAAATGTCAGGTCACTCCGGCAGGGCAGGAGCAGCATCTCAAAGGAAGGATACAAAAGTTTGTTCGCAGCGGCCAGCTCCGCTTCAAAACGGAAATCCGATTCAGAGCGCAGTCCGCGCACGACGGCTGTCGCGCCGTTCGCTTGGTAGAAATCCACCAACAGCCCGCTGAATGCCGAAACCGAAACGCCGGGAACATTTTTCAGACACTCCGATGCCATCCACACACGGTCGTCCGTGGAGAAGGAGGGGCTTTTGCTTTTGTTGGTCATCACGGCAACAATCAATCGGTCGCACAACAAAGCAGCTCTGCGGGCAATGTCCGCGTGCCCTTTCGTGAACGGATCAAAAGAGCCTGGATATATGAAAGTCCTCAAAGAGAAGATCCCCTATCATCATGGTTTGCCTTATAAAAGGATAGCATCGCGGTGCCGTACTTACAATTCCGCACGAGTTGCATGTCTGTTACAAAAGCCGGGGCGGGTTCTGCCGC
>CAZBKR010000191.1:0-3793 GCA_964492455.1 uncultured Oscillospiraceae bacterium | reverse complement strand
AAGCCGCCGACACCATCGCGGCCCTGACGGCGGATCTCAAAGCCGAACGTCTGGAGCCTCTGATGGTCAAGGGACTGCCGACGGAAGCGGATCTCGCGGCGATCGACGCGTATGCGGACGACATCGCCGACCGTCTGGATGCGTTAGGGCTCTGATCCGGTACAGAATCGCAGCAATCCGAGGTGAAACGCGGCCGGATCTTCACGGAAGCGGTCACACAGCGCTACCGCCTCCGCTTTGGAGGGAAGACGGACACTGAGTTCCAGCAGAAGCCCGATGCCGTCTCCCGTCCGCAGATCCACGCGATACCCGCCTGCTGCGTCCGGCTGCCAGGAGGCTTCCGCCGCTCTGCCGTCGCGTTCCGCGCGGGTCCAGCGGTCGCTTTCGCCAGCCAGATAGTCTGCGACATGGCGCGGGATGCCCTGGGCGAGCGTACGCAGCGCCTCCGCTCCGCGGGGAGTCAGGGAGCACCGCTCCACCGGACGGCCGTATGAATCCTTTTCGGATTCATCTTTGCGGACCGACAACACCACACAGCCGTCGTCGCGCAGCGACTCGAAAGCCTGCATAAACTGGAAGTAATCCATATAAGCGGTTCCGACCGCCCGGTCGTTGAGTTGCGGGAGCGTAAGTCCCTCTACACAGGAAAGGATATACAAAACGATGACTTTATTGGTGACGTCCGCAATCCGTGCCATGCCGATCCGCTCCCTGCTCCGGACCTTCTGGGTTGGCCGATCCGGGTTTTCCCATTATAGCAGACACGCCCTGACTCCCGTCGTACAAACCCGATGAAGACCCTGCTGGTCGCGCTAAACGCACGTTACTCCCACACGAATCTCGCGGTACGCGTGTTGCGCGCCTATGCGTGCGACCCGTCACGTACACCTCCGGTACCGCCCGAAGATCTGGAGATCCATGAAACCCATATCAACCAGCCGATGGCGGGCGTTGTACGCGATCTCGCTGCTGCCCGCGCGGATGTGTACGGATTCTCCTGCTATCTCTGGAATATCGAAGAGGTGCTGCGGATTTGCCGGGATCTGCGCGTTCTCTGTCCGGATGCTATCCTGCTGCTTGGCGGACCTGAAATCGCTGGTGGAGAGGCCGGACATGCTTTTTTGACGGAACACGGAGAAGTCGATGCCTTGCTCACAGGAGAGGGAGAGGTCTCCCTGTATCGCCTCCTGTCCCGCATGCAAGACAGGGAAGCGCACGTGCTGCCTCCGGAAGGCGTACCCGGTATGATCTGGCGGACCGGGGAATCCGGCGTCTCACAGCGGCCCTGTGAAACGCCGATCGAACTGGATTCGCTCCCGTTTCCCTATGGAACGGGTAGGGACGGACTCGAGCACAGGATGGCGTACTATGAATCCTCGCGCGGATGCCCCATGGGCTGCGCGTATTGTCTGTCATCCACCGACCGGCACTTGCGGATCCGTCCGATGGACCGGGTGATGGAGGAGATCTCCTGGCTGGCCAGAAGCGGCGTCCGCACGGTCAAGCTGGTTGACCGGACGTTCAATGCGGATTCCCGCCGCGCTGCCGCCATCTGGCGGCATGTCGCCGCACTGGAGACGGATTGTGTCTTTCATTTTGAGGTGCTTGCAGACCGGCTGGATCCGGAGTCGATGGACGTACTGGCGTCGGCACCTCCCGGAAGGATCCAGCTGGAGATCGGGATACAGTCTATACATCGTGACGTATTGACGTCAGTAGGAAGAAACACCGATCCCGAAAAAACATGTCACATAGTGGAAAAACTCGTTGCGATGAAGAACCTGATTCTTCATCTGGATCTGATCGCAGGGTTGCCCGGAGAATCTTTCGAACGGTTTGGTTCCTCTTTTGACCAGACCTACCGGTTACGTCCCGCAGCACTCCAGACCGGGATTCTCAAGATCCTGCAGGGAACCCGCATGGCGCAGATTGCGCGCCAGCGCGGGTATCTGTACAGCTCCATGCCGCCGTACCGGGTCTTTGGGACCGATACAGTTACAGTTGATGAAATGTATCGCATCGAAGACATCGGAAAACTGGTCGACCGGTATCACAACAGCGGGGCGTTTCCCGCCATGCTGAAGACCGCTTTGCAGAAGGAGGCGTCTCCGTTCGGGTTTTTCGACCGGCTGGGAATTGCCTGGCGCGAACGGGGGCTGTTCGATCGCGCGGTTTCGCAGGAGGAAGCCGCAGCGTTTCTGCTGTTGTTCCTCCAGGGAACCCGGGAAGCAAAAGCCGCACTGCTCTCCGACTTTCCACGCCTGGGGGAAACACGGGAATGGGAGAGGTTTTGCAGACGTCGTTACGGTTTCGGGACGGTCGGTCCGATATAATGAAAGCAAACCGGTGCGGTGAAAGAACTGCGATGTGCGCTGTCGTTTGCGATCGCGCATTTCGGAGAACAGCGGTAAAACCGCGATCCACGTACAGAGAGGTGCGCCATGCTGACATTTGACTACTCCAATGCGCTTACGTTCCTTTCCGAACGGGAAATCACCCAGATGGAACCTCACATCCTGACGGCACACCGGTTGCTGACGGAACGCAGCGGGTCCGGTGCCGATTTTCTCGGATGGCTGGAGCTGGCAACCAAACGCGACAAGGCTGAGGCAGAACGTATACAGCGCGCCGCCCGACGCATCCGGGAACAGTCCGACGTGCTGGTTGTTATCGGGATCGGCGGGTCCTATCTGGGGGCGCGTGCGGCGATCGAGATGCTGACACCGGCCTATCCCGCCGTTGAGAAGCCGGGAGAAAAAAGTTGGCCGGCAGTCGTTTTCTGCGGGCATCACCTGAGTGCCTCCCACATGGCCGATCTGACGGCCTGGCTTGCAGACCGCGAGGTGTCGGTCAATGTCATCAGCAAATCCGGCACCACGACCGAACCCGCCATCGCTTTCCGGGTTTTGCGGGCGTTTATGGAACAGAAATACGGCAGGGAGGAAGCCAGAACCAGAATTTTTGCGACCACCGATCGCTCCCGCGGCGCGCTGCGCGCACTGGCGGACGCAGAAGGATATGAGACCTTTGTCGTCCCTGACGATGTGGGCGGCCGCTACTCCGTGCTGACACCGGTCGGACTTCTGCCCATCGCCGCAGCGGGCATCGATATCCAGCGGGTGTTTGCGGGAGCTGCGGATTGTGCGGTCCGCTGTGGTCGGGTGAAAATGACGGACAACCCTGCCTACCAGTATGCGGCGGTGAGAAATCTGCTGTTGCGGCGCGGATACGGCGTTGAGATCCTCGCCAATTACGAACCCTCTCTGCACTCCCTCGGGGAGTGGTGGAAACAGCTGTTTGGAGAGTCCGAGGGAAAAGACGGCAAAGGCATTTTCCCTGCCGCAGTGGACAATACGACCGATCTGCACTCGATGGGGCAGTATATCCAGGATGGGAACCGGTTTCTGTTCGAGACCGTACTGGACGTCCGGCAGCCACGGATTGATTTTGAAGTGCCGGCCGCGCCCGAAGCCGGGGACGGTCTGGATTTTCTCGCGGGACGCAGTCTGCACGACATCAACCGGACCGCGATGGCGGGGACCATCCTCGCGCATGTGGACGGAGGTGTACCGAACCTCCGCGTGGAACTGCCCGCGCTTACCCCGGAAGCATTCGGACAGGCGGTCTTCTTTTTCGAAACCGCATGTGCGGTGAGCGGATATCTGGCGGGGGTCAACCCCTTTGATCAGCCCGGTGTCGAAGCGTATAAACAGAACATGTTTGCGCTGCTGGGAAAACCCGGTTACGAAACCCGCCGTGCGGAGCTGGAGAAGCGCCTGCGAGGATAGAAAAA
>CAZBKR010000190.1:0-3800 GCA_964492455.1 uncultured Oscillospiraceae bacterium | reverse complement strand
CCATTGCGGATCACCTCGATCGGATTGAGCCGGGAGGAAGCCCGGGCCGGGACCAGCGCCGCGATGGTCGCCGCCAGCAGAGCGGTGATAACCGAAATCGCGATAAAGCCGTAGTCCAGCGAAAAGGGAACCAGGGAGGATCCGTCCGGGTTCTGGACGAATTTGGAAAAAGCGTAGGTGAACAGCACGCCCAGCGCGGTGCCGGCGGCCGCCCCGATCGCGCCCAGCAACACTCCTTGATACAGGAAGATGCGGCTGGCGTCGCGGTCCTGGATCCCCATCGCTTTGAGGATGCCGAGCTGGCGTGATTTCTGAACTGCGGAAACCGCGAGAACCGCCCCGATCCCGAGACCGACCGCGAGCAGGACAAAGACCTGAATCATATAGCTCGACGCGGATTGGCCGGACAGTCCGCTCAGGAGGGACTCGTTTTCCGCTTTCCAGTCCGACACCGTAATCCCTGCGGGGAGGGAAGTCCGCAACCGATCCGCGATGAGGTCGGACTCGAACACCGTGCGGATCTGGGTTTCAATGGAAGTCAGCCGCCTGCTGCTGTCTTCCGGAGCGAACAGTGCGCGCACACCGTCCAGAGGGGCGACCACCCAGGATTCGTTGATCGACGCGACCTGAAGGTCAAAGAGACCCGCAACCGTCCAGATGACTGTGTTGCCGAGCGGGTTGGAGACCGGGAGTTCGTCGCCGACCCCGATGTCGAGCTTTTCTGCGAGTGCCGCGCCGATCAGGACGCCGTCGCCGGTGGCGGGCAAGGTGCCGGCGGTCAGGCGATTGCTGTATTTATAGATCCGGTCGGCATCTTCCAGCGAGACGCCCCGCACCAGAACCGGAAAAGTATCCTCGTCGTCGCGGACAAATCCGGACGCGTCATACGACTCCGATACCGCCACCAGATCGGGATCCGCGCGCAGCTGTGCAGTCAGCGCGGAATTTTCCGCAAAATCTTTGTTCCGCTCCGCGGGCAGGAACGTGATGTGCGAAGCACTCCCGATCGTCCGGTCCACGAGAGAATCCTGGAGACCCCCGATCAGGGAGCCGATAAATACCTGTGCGGATACCCCGATGGCGATGCCGAGTGCGATCAGCACGGTTTGGCCGCGGCCGGATTTGAGGAAGCGAAACGCGATGCTCCATGCCAGTCTCATACACGCGCCCCCCCTTTCCGTTCCGGTTCACCGGGCGTGTCGCCGCTCAGGCTTCCGATGTCATCAAATCCGTTGACCGCACCGTCCGCCCCGATGTCCGCATAAGCAGCGGGGGTTTTGGCGATCGCGCGACCGCCTGCGAAGATCCGGGTGCCTGCCCCGAATCGTGCGCGCAGATCGGAGATCAGCCGTTTGGCGCTAAACAGGTTGAAATCGTTGGATATGCTCAGACAGAGCCAGTCGGGCTTCGTACGCTCGATCGCGTCCAGGAGCGTCTTCTCCGGGGTGTCAGCACCGATAAAGATCGCCTGGTGCCCCTGGATCAGAAAAAAGTCCGCGGCCATGCGGGCCCCAAGTTCGTGGGTTTCCCCGGCAGGACAGAAGATCAGTACTTTGCGCCCCGGCGCCGCGCCATGTGCGTCGCGTTCGCGGATCACGTAAGGATAGGCGGATTCGACGATGCCCCGCACGATTGCGGTCATCACGTGCTCCCGCCAGATGGTTTCGGCCTCTTTTTCTTCCTCTCCGCTGATCCCGTTGAGGGCAGGAGCCAGGACTTCTTCATATAAGGTACGGATATCGGCCTTTCCGGTCTCGAGCGCGTCCATGGCCGCCTGGTGAGCGTGTTCGCGGTCTTCATTCTCCAGATATCCGATGATTTGATCTTTCCAGTTCGGATCCGACATGAAACCACCTCCATTCCACATTATTGTAATGATTTTGGTTCCCGCCCGCATGTGAGAATGTCACAGGCAGGAGAGGAATTTACATATAAAAACGGCGATGAAGACAACCGCCGCTTTGAGAAGAGAGGTGAGATCCCTACAGACGCGTCAGGACAGCCGGTTCCGGTACTCGTCATATCCGAACGACCGGAGAACGCGCATTTCTTCCGTCTCGGTGTACAGCGCGATCGAGGGCAGCCGGACCCCGTTGAACAGATTGTTTTTCACCATTGTATAGTGAGCCATGTCCTCGAACACCACCTGATCACCCGGGCGGAGCGGCTGGTCAAAGGAGTAGTCGCCGATCACGTCCCCGGCCAGACAGGTGGTGCCGGCCAGCCGGTAGGTATAGGGCTTGTCGCCGGGCAGGCCCGCTCCGGCTACTCCCGGCCGGTAGGGCATCTCGAGCACATCCGGCATGTGGCAGGCCGC
Source organism: uncultured Oscillospiraceae bacterium (assembly GCA_964492455.1). Classification (GTDB taxonomy): domain Bacteria; phylum Bacillota; class Clostridia; order Saccharofermentanales; family UBA5734; genus JAAYKS01. The sequence goes on along the minus strand of CAZBKR010000190.1, from coordinate 1,483 downwards.
GGACGCGTCCAGGAGAGCGATGTTCATCCCGTTTTCGACAATGTCCAGCACCCGGGAGACCAGTACGCCGGTGCCGAGCGCGATTGCCTCACCGGGCTCCAGATAGACCTGGACGCCGTATTTGTCCTGGAAGAAACGGATGGTCCGCACCAGCGCGGGGATGTCGTAATCCGGGCGGGTGATGTGGTGACCGCCTCCCATGTTGAGCCATTTCATCCGGGCGATCGTGGCTCCAAACTTTTCATCCACGACTTTTGCGGTGCGTTCCAGCGCGTCCGCGTTCTGTTCGCAGAGGGTGTGGAAGTGGATCCCTTCGATGCCGTCCAGGAGATCCGGACGGAACCGGGACCGGGTGACCCCGAGGCGGGAGAAAGGGGCACAGGGGTCGTACAGCGGTACGGCGGCTTCGGAGTGCTCCGGGTTGACGCGGATGCCGCAGGAAACCGGGTGACCGGAAAAGGATCGGACCCGCTCCCGGAACCGCTCCCACTGTGCGAACGAATTGAAAACGATGTGATCGCTCAACCCGAGAATGTCATCGAACTCCGCCTCGTCGTAAGCCGGTGAGTAGATGTGAACCTCACGGTTCATCTCTTCGCGACCCAGCCGGGCTTCAAACAGCGAACTGGCGGTCACACCCGCGAGGGTTTGACCGATGAGCGGAAATACCGCGTGCATCGCAAATCCTTTGAGCGCAAGCAGAATGCGGCAGCCGGTCTCGCGCTGGACGCTGTCCAGAATTTCGAGGTTGCGGCGCAGGAGCCGTTCGTCGACGACATAGCAGGGAGTCGGGAGTGTGCTAAAATCGATGTCTTCCATGTCTGTCCTCAGTCCACCGGTGCCGGTGAGAAATCTTCGATCCAGGGCAGCCCCTGGCGGTTGAGCTGTTCCATGAACGGGTCGGGATCAAACTCCTCGACGTTGTGGACCCCGGGGCGGAGCCACTTCCCGGTCAGGACCATCATAGCGCCGATCATCGCGGGGCCCCCCGTGGTATAGGAAATGGCCTGTGATCCGACCTCCGCGTAGGCGGCTTCGTGGTCGCAGACATTATAAACATAATAGTCCCGCGGCTTCCCGTCTTTTATGCCCCGGATCAGGCACCCGATGTTGGTCTTGCCTTTGGTGCGGGGTCCGAGCGAGGCGGGGTCGGGGAGCACGGCCTTGAGAAACTCGATCGGAGCGACCTGCAGTCCGCGGAACTCGATCGGGACGATGGAGGTCATGCCGACATTCTCCAGCACCCGGAGATGGGTGAGATATTTTTCGGAGAAGGTCATCCAGAACCGGATCCGCCGGACACCCGGGATATTGATAGCCAGCGACTCGAGTTCTTCATGGTGGAGGAGATAGATGTCTTTGGGCCCGATCCGGGGGAAGTCGTAGACCTTTTTGATCTCGAGCGGTTCGGTCTCGACCCAGGCGCCGTCCTGGATCCCTATGAATCCGCAGCCCGCATGACCGCTTTCCTGAAACCGCATGT
>CAZBKR010000189.1:0-3837 GCA_964492455.1 uncultured Oscillospiraceae bacterium | reverse complement strand
CGGTCTTTATTCATAGAGTCGATTTGGCTACCTCCTGCCGTCAAGGGACACCGACCCGGTCAAAAGGATAAAACCGGATCACACAAGTGCCGATGATGTCATCGAACGGGACAGGCCCGAACACCCGGCTGTCTTTGCTGTTGCCGCGGTTGTCCCCCATGACAAACAATTCTTCCTCACCCAGTGTCACCCGGTCGAAACCGCGTCCCAGCGGCGGTGTTTTCGTTTCGCTATCCAAATACAGTTCCTCCAGCGGGATACCGTTACGGTATACAAGTCCATCCCGCACATCGATCGTGTCCCCCGGGAGACCAATCACCCGCTTGACAAGATCCGGCTCCTCGCCTCCCAGCATTTTGGTGCCGTCGATCGTGACAATGTCCCCATAATCGAACCGTCCCAACCGCGCGGATACTTTCTGCACCAGCAACTGGTCCCCTTCGTGGAGCGTCGGCTGCATGGATGCCCCGAACACCTGGTTGTTCTGCAATACAAAGGTGACGATCAAGAGACCGACAGCAAGTGCTCCGACGATGTATTTCATCCAGTCGAGGATTTCTGCCATGACCTGTTCAGGCGTCATCGGTCCGCGTTGCGCCTCTGCCAGACGTGTCATTTCACCCCTCCGTGCGGCCTGTCGCTTGGTCCGTTTGAATCAATAGTCCCAGTTCTTCCAGCTGCTTTTCGTCCACAACCCCAGGCGCATCGGTCATCAGGTCGGAAGAGTTCTGTACCTTGGGGAAGGCGATGACCTCGCGGATGTTGTCCAGTCCTCCCAGCAGCATCACCATCCGGTCCAGACCATAGGCCAACCCGCCGTGTGGCGGCACGCCGTAGCGGAAGGCCTCGAGGAGAAATCCGAACCGGGACTCCGCCTCCTCTTTCGTAAAACCGATCAGCGAAAACAGTTTTGCCTGCAATGCGGAATCGTGGATGCGGATGCTGCCCCCCCCCATTTCGGTGCCGTTCAAAACGATATCGTACGCCTTGGCCCGGACCGCAGCCGGATCGGTGTCCATCAGCGGGATGTCCTCGTCCATCGGAGCCGTAAAAGGATGGTGTTTGGCAACATATCGTCCGGCTTCGTCATCATACTCCAGCAACGGAAATTCGGTCACCCACAGCGGCCGGAAGGCGGCCGGATCGATCATTTCCCGGCGCCGGGCCACTTCACAGCGCAGAGCACCCAGCGCGTCCAGTGTAACCGCGGTCGAATCCGCCACCATCAAGATGAGATCTCCTGTGCCGGCTCCACAGCGGTCCCGGATCGATGCGATCAGAGATCCGTCCATGAATTTGACGATCGAACCGCGCGCCGGCGTCTCCATCGCCAACCAGGCCAACCCCTTGGCACGATAGGTTTTGACAAATTCTGTGAGAGAATCGATCTCTTTTCTGGTCATGGTCGCACCGCCGGGTACCGCGATCCCCCGCACGCATCCACCGGCTTCAACCGCGGTCCGGAAAACGGAGAAGGGACTGTCTGCCACCAGATCGGACAGATCGTGCAGCTCCATGCCAAACCGCAGATCCGGTTTGTCCGAACCAAACCGGTCCATCGCCTCCCGGTAGGTCAGCCTTGGAAGCGGGAGTTCGATCTCCAGGTCTAGGATTTCATGAAACAATCGTTTGAGATACGCCTCGTTGGCCGCCATGACATCGTCCGCGTCCACAAAGCTCATTTCCAGATCGATCTGCGTGAACTCCGGCTGGCGATCCGCACGCAGATCTTCATCGCGGAAACACCGGACGATCTGCATGTACCGGTCGTAACCGGCCACCATCAACAACTGTTTAAACAATTGCGGTGACTGCGGCAGAGCGAAGAACCGGCCGTTGAACACCCGGCTGGGTACGAGGTAGTCGCGTGCTCCCTCCGGAGTGGACCGGATCAGCATCGGTGTCTCGATCTCCAGAAATCCTGCGTGGTCAAAATGGTCCCGGGTGATGCGCGTGATCCGATGCCGCAGCATCAGGTTGCGCTGCATGTCGGGGCGCCGCAGGTCGAGATATCGATACTTGAGCCGGAGCGGCTCATTCGCTTTGACGTCTTCTTCAATATAAAACGGAGGCGTCTGGGACTCTGAAAGGATACGGAGCTCGCGAATCGAGACTTCAATCCCGCCGGTTGGCATGTCCGGATTGGGGGCTGCCCGCCGTGCGACGACACCGGACGCAGCCAGCACAAATTCACTGCGGGTCCGTATTGCCTTCTCTCGAGCGTCCGCCGGTGTCGCCTCGTCCGCGACCAGCTGGATCTCCCCGCTCCGGTCGCGGAGCAAGAGAAAAACCAGCCCGCCGAGATCGCGCTGGCGGTGACACCAGCCCATCAGAGTGACTGTTTTCCCGATGTCACGTTCGGTGAGTTGTGCACACATGCAAGTGCGCTTTAGTCCCACGATATTTTCAGCCATATGGATTGGCTCCTTCCATCACGCCGTGTTGCAAGAGGCGCAGGTGTACTGTATTGGTTGCAGCGTTGTGTGTCAATCGCCGAACGCGGCCATCCTGGCTGTTGCGTCGGTCTCGAGTTCCGACAGGGATACGGATTCCTCGGTTCCGTCCCGCATACGCCGCAGCTTCACTTGCCCGGTAGACAGTTCGCTGTCGCCGATCACCGCGGCAAACCGGACCCCCCGCTTGCCCGCAAACTTCAACTGGGCTTTAAGGCTGCGGCCGCACAGATCGGTTTCCGCTCGTACCCCGGCTCGTCGCAACCGGGCAACCAGCGAGGCGGCATAGGTCGCAGCCATATCCCCCATGGGGGCAAGGTAGAGATCCATCGGCGGCGTGTCCGGCAGTACGATGTCCCGGGCTTCCAGTTCCAGCAGCAACCGCTCCAGTCCCATCGCGAAGCCAACGCCCGGTGTGGGCGCACCTCCGATCTCCTCAACCAGCCCATCGTAACGACCTCCGCCGCATATGGTCCCGCCGAGGGATTGGAACGACGTCGACACAAACTCGAACACGGTGCGTGTGTAATAGTCGAGTCCGCGAACGATTCCGCTGTCGATTGTGTATTCTGTACCTTGTGCGTCAAGCGCATGCAGGAGGCCGTCAAAATGTTTCTGGCAGTCTGCACACAGGTGATCAAGCAACCGGGGCGCGTCTGCGGCAATCGCGTGGTCGCGCTCGACTTTACAGTCGAGAATACGGAGCGGATTCCGTCCGATCCGGCCCCGGCAGTCTTCACACATTCCGTGGATGTGCGGCTCAAAATACGCCTGGAGCAGCTGGTTGTACGCTGCGCGGCAGACCGGACATCCGATACTGTTGACGCGCAAAGCCGCATCCCGGATGCCCATCTGCTCAAAATACAGCGCAAGCATCCCGATCAGCTCGGCGTCGACCTGCGGGCCGGTGGATCCAAACGCTTCGGCACCCAGCTGGTGGAACTCGCGGTAACGCCCCTTCTGAACATTTTCATATCGAAATGCGGTGATGTTATAAAAAAGCCGGACCGGCGACGGCAGAGATCCCATCCCGTTTTCAATATAGCTGCGAACGACACCGGCCGTTCCCTCAGGACGCAGCGTCATGCTGCGCCCGCCCTTGTCCTCGAACGTGTACATCTCTTTCTGCACGATGTCGGTCGTATCGCCAACCCCACGTTGAAACAGCTCGGTCGCTTCGAACGTCGGAATACGGATCTCCTCATAGCCATGCAGCGCGCACACGTGGGCAAAAACCTGTTCGGCGTGCCTCCACCGGGCAACCTCGGCCGGCAGAATGTCCCGTGTACCTTTGGGTGCGCTGATTTTCATGTCTGACCTCCCGTGTGGTTGCTCAAAGTAGTGATTCATTATATAGCATCGCCCGCCAAAATTCATCCGTTCG
>CAZBKR010000188.1:0-3848 GCA_964492455.1 uncultured Oscillospiraceae bacterium | reverse complement strand
ATCCGACTCCGATGTTTCTCCGGTCCGGTTCTTCCATAGACTTGTCCGTTTACTCCTCCAGGGTGGCGACTGACTCGAATTCAGCCACGATCTCATCCGATGGCGGTGCTGTCAGCAAGCTGACCACCACAATGGCCGCACAGGACAGGAGGAAAGCGGGAAGGAGCTCATACACCGCAAACGCGCCTCCGATTTTACTGATGACTTCTTTCCAGAGCACAACGACCCCGCCACCGACGACCATGCCGGCGATCGCGCCGGGCAGATTCATCCGTCTCCAGAAAAGGGAGAACAGGATCAGCGGACCAAATGCCGCTCCGAAGCCCGCCCACGCATAGGACACTACACGGAAAATGGAATCGTCACCTGCCAGTGCGACATACATGCCAAATCCGGTGACCGCGACCAGCGTGAACCGTGCGATCCACATGATCTGCCGATCAGTCGCCTTTTTCCAGAACAGTTCGCCAAACAGATTGCGCGCGACCGCGGAAGAGGCAATCAGCATATAGGAGTCGGAGGAACTCATCGAGGCCGCCAGTATCCCTGCGAGAATCAAACCGGCGATCAAGGGCGGGAAGAAGGAGACCGCCATATGGATGAACACGGTCTCGGCCTCGCTTGCGGTCGTCAGCAGCCCCGGCAGGAGCGCGCGCCCGACCATACCGATCGAAACCGCGGTCGCCAGGGACAGCACACACCAGATCACCGCGATTCTTCGGGATTTGGGAAGTTGCGAGGCCTTGCGGATCGCCATGAAACGCAACAGCACCTGCGGCATGCCGAAATACCCAAGGCCCCACGCAAGGCAGGAGACGATGTTGAGGAATGAGTAAGAAGCGCCCGCGCCAAACACCCCTTTGCCGCCAACGACCGCCTGCACGTTGCCGGCAGCGGAGGATACTGCGTTGCCGGCCGCGTCGACCGGTGTGGCGATTCCGAAGAGATCCGCAAAACGGGGAATCTCACGGAACTGCCCGACGATGGCCGACAGACCGCCCGCCTCGACGACACCGATGACCACCACAAGCGAAAGTGCGGCGATCATCAGCAGTGCCTGGAAGAAATCGGTCATACTCTCAGCGAGAAATCCGCCCAGCAATGTGTAAGCCAGAACGAATATGCCACCGAGCAAAACCATCGTGACGTAAAGATCCTGAGACCCGAAGACATAGCTGAACAGCTTACCGAAGGTGACAAACTGGCTGCCGACGTAGATCGAAAAGAACACGAGGATGATCACCGAAGCGATCGTCATCAGGATCCTGCGGCTGTCTTTGAACCGGTTGCTGAAGAAATCGGGCAGTGTGATCGCATTACCGGCGACCTGAGAGTACTTGCGCAGACGGATCGCGACGAGCCGCCAGTTCAAATACGTGCCGATCGCCAGTCCGATCGCAGTCCATACGGCTTCGCCGGCACCGGTGAAGTAGGCGACGCCCGGGAGTCCCATCAGGAGCCATCCGCTCATGTCCGAGGCTTCGGCACTCAATGCTGCGACCCAGGGACCCAGTCCGCGATCCCCCAGGAAGTATGCTTCGGAACCCTTGTTGCTCTTTTTGGCGTACCAGATGCCGATGCCGATCGCAAACAGCAGATACGCGCCGATTCCTACGAGAATCTGAACCTGTTGTGAATTCATGGACAGATCGCTCCTCTTCTTTTACGTTCTGTCCATTTTATGCGAAGACTGCATAAAAATTCAACCTATACGAGCGATGTTACGCAACTCTTCCAGCCGGCTCTCCAGCAGTTTTTTTGCTTTTATACGGCTCAGATTGGTCTCCTGCCAGGAGCGGTCGAGGTCGGACTCGCTGAGTTCCTTGTACCGGTCGATCAATTGGCCGGCAGCCTCCCTGCGAATGTCTGGATCTGTAGAGTCTGTAAGTTCGAACAGCGCCGGTACTGCGTCAGACGACAAGTCGGCGAGGTAGGCCAGATCGATCCGGCCGCTCTCTGCGTGGCGTTGGATGTTGGTCCGCGCAATCCAGGCGTCCGGATTCAAATGGTTGAGCAGCATCAGTGATACCACTGCGGCGATTGCGCAGGTCTTGAAGAAAGGAAAACCTTTGCGAAATTCCTTGATGACCACGGCCGCAAAAAACACCAGCATCAGCAACATAAAGGCCGTCACAAAAAATCGCAGACGGGAGAGTCCGTACGCTTGAATGTACATACCCATACGGAACATCGCTGAGCCCCACTGTATCAGGGAGAAAAACACCAGCAGCAACGAGGCGACCCGGACGACACGGCCGGAGGTACCGCTCCGATCGGCCAGTTTGACCGCGAGCACGGCCAGTCCGAGGTTAACAACGCTGACGGCCGACAATTCAAAAAATCCGTTGCGCGCATACTCCGCATACGTCATGTGGCCTGGTAGACGGGCGGAAAAGGCACCGGTGAGATACGTCAGCTGCACCAGCGCAAACACCAGGTACAAGGCGTTGACGCTGAAAATAAAGGTTGCGAGAACGGTTTTATCTGCTCGAAATCCGGATGACTTCTGGTCAGCGGACAGCGGGACGAGTGGAGGACGGTTGCGCCCGCTATAGAGAAAGGAGAATACAAAGGGCAGCAGCAGCAGGGAGACCAGCAAACGGATCGGTACATCACGGGTGAACAGACTTGACAGCCAGTCCCGGAAAGAACCGAACAGTTGCGCAAAAACAGGATCAGCAGAAGTGAGCAGTGCACCCGATACCAGCAGGACAGGAATCGCAAGGAGCAGCCCGAGCAGAATTCTGGCCAGCACGGAAGGACCGTTGCGTTTTGGTGCATCCACTGAATGTGAATGCGCACGTGTGAACAGTCCTGCCACAGTGCGCCCGAAACCGCCGAGTCCGTCAAAAGGGCGCACGATCACAGACAATGCGGCCTCAACCCAGAATCCGGGACGGTCCCAATCGTGTCGGAAAACCCGGGCGGCGAACAGGTACTGTACCACAAGCAGGCCAAAGATCACCGGGAATCCAACCAGTTTGAGGAGGATGCTGTCGTACAGGAAATAGCTCAATGACAGATCAAGGATCGCCACAACCACAAAAGCCATCAGCGGCAATCCGGGGCGGAGACCCAGGTCCGCATCTTCCTGTCCCAAAGGCCTGCCCAGCGCGGACAACCGGGGACGGGGGAGCCACAGCCAGGCGCAAAACGCACCCTCAGCCACCAGAACCGTCAAGAGAAGCCCGAGCCCCGCTCCTCCCTGGAAAAACAGGAATACGATGGCCAGACAGAGTGAAAAGGTCGCTCCCAACAGCAGTACGGACACGGTTTTTGAATGCATATCCCCAAACCTCCTCGTTTCTCTAGAAAGGTTCCTGTTGCTTTATTCAGAATCCTGCGGGATTTCATCCCCATCCGGGTCGTCTGTCCAGGTCAACAGATCGCCGGGTTGGCAATCCAGGGCGCGGCACAACGCATCCAGCGTGGAAAAGCGGATGGCACGGGCGTGCCCGTTTTTCAAAATGGAAAGGTTGGCAAGCGTCAGGTCGACACGGGCGGCCAGTTCGGTCAACCCGATTTTGCGGCGGGCCATCATCACATCCAGATGGACGACAATCGGCATGATTTTTCTCCTATTTGCTACACAGTCAGGTCGTTCTCGCTTTTGACGACATAAGCCTGACGAAAAACCTCAGAAAGGATCAGAGCAGTCAGGACGAGGACGATAAACAGCGTACAGCAGAACATCGTCAACAACGTGTTATAGAGGGCGATCTTGACTGCGAACACACCTGCCAGCACACCAAATGAATACCCCACGTGGCGGAAGGAACCCGACTGGCCGGCCTCGAACGGTTCGTTGCGTTCCATCCGCCGCAGAATCCGGTGGCCTTCGAACAGGA
>CAZBKR010000187.1:0-3852 GCA_964492455.1 uncultured Oscillospiraceae bacterium | reverse complement strand
CGCCATACACCGTGGGCAGCACTGAGATACGCATGTCGACGTCCTGGCCGTCCAGTGACATCTCGACGCGCCCGTCCTGCGGGACCCGTTTTTCCGCGATGTCCATCTTGCCCATGATCTTGATACGGGTGGTGACCGCGGAGTGCGCCGCGCGGGAGGATCGCATGACCTCCTGCATTTCGCCGTCGACACGGAACCGGAACCGCAGGAATTTTTCGAACGGTTCGATATGAATATCACTCGCGCGGGAGCGGATCGCGTGCTGGATGATCGAGTTGATCAGCCGCACCACCGGGGCGTTGTCGATGTCCGACAGCTGTTCGGTCTCGGCTTCCGTAAACTGCTCGATGTCGAAGTCTTTTTTGAAATCCTCGACCGCTTTCTCCGCGCCTTCCTTGGAGTAGAAACGGTCGATGGTCGTCGCGATCTCGTTTTTGAGCGCGAACACCGGCTTGACACTCATACCGGTAAAAATGCGGATGTCGTCGGTCGCCTGGAGGTTGAGCGGGTCGGCCATCGCGAGCGTGAGCTGGTTGCTCTCCAGCGCAATCGGCACGCACTGGTAGCGGCGGGCCATCGCTTCGTTGATCAGCAGCGGCACCTGGGGGTCGATCTCAATCTTGGACAGGCTGACCAGCGGGATGCGCAGCTGGAACTCCAGCACCTCGAGCAGCTTCTGCTCGGTGAGCGCTCCCATCTCCACAAGCGTCTCCCCCAGCCGCTTGTTGGAAACACGCGATGCCGCCAGTGCTTCACTGAGAATCTCAGGTGTGATCAGCTCCGAATCCAGCAGCAGATCCCCGAGAGGTTTTCGCTCGTTGCCGTTGATGGGCATCCCGGTACCTTCACTCCCCACGCAGATGTTAAGTCATAAGTGTCGAACCATTATAGGCTTGTGATTATTACAAAATACACAACAAGGCGATAACGGTTGCGATACAGCTCTTCCGAATGCACTTAACGCTTAACAAATTGACTTGTTGGACTCTTTCCCCCGTACGATTTGTTTTGCAAAACCTAACAGAGAGAAAGAATGTCCCGAACGGTGTACTGGGTTGAGTGTACATCCCTGTATGGCTGGTTACAAGCAAATGAATCTGCATACACGGCACACAAATTTGCAAAGCGGCGAGATTTTTGAAAAACAACCGAAATCATCAAAGAAATTTGACCTTTTTTGTGCGAAAGCATAGTCTGGAATCAGAAACACCCCGGCGAGATGGCACACATGTACAAAATATGAAAGTTCGTCGGGCTTGTACAGACACAAGGTTCAACGGAAGCATCGAAAGGAGAGCACACATGGCCGCATTGTCCACGATTGAAGGAATCGGTGAAGTCTACCAGAACACTCTCAAAGAGTCGGGAATCACTTCGGTTGAAAAACTGCTGGAAGCCGGATCGACCAAAGCCGGACGCGCCAAATTGGCTGAAACCACCAACCTCTCCGACAAACTCCTGCTCAAATGGATCAACCACGCCGACCTGATGCGCATCAAAGGGATCGGCGGCGAGTATTCCGAGCTGCTCGAAGCCGCGGGCGTCGACACGGTTCCGGAACTCGCGGGCCGCAGAGCGGACAATCTCTACGCGAAAATGTGCGAGATCAACGACGCCAAAAAGCTGGTACGCAAACTTCCGACCCAGGAACAGGTCGCGGGCTGGGTGGAGCAGGCCAAAGCGCTGCCCCGCATCATCCACTACTGATAATTGCAATGAAATAGGAAGAACCGTGAACGGGGCGCTTTTGGCGTCCCGTTTTTCTCAGGAAAGCAAAGGAAGCAGGAGCGGGATCAGCAAGACGGTCAACAGCCCGGACAGTACGATCGCGAGGCTCGAGATCGCGCCGGTGAGTTCGGAAATCTCAATCGCGCGCGCGGTTCCGATCGCGTGGGAGGAGGCCCCGATCGCCAATCCGTGCGCCACCGGTTCCGTGATCCGGAACAGCCGCGCGAGCGGACGCGCAAGAACCGCTCCTTCGATGCCGGTGAACACGATCGATGCCGAGGTGATCGAAGGGATGCCGCCGATCCGGGACGACATCTCCACCCCGATGGCGGTCGTAATCGACTTGGGCAGGAGCGACAACAGCAACTCCTGCGGCAGTGCCGTCGCGATCGACAGGAGTACGACACTGGTGAGAGACGCCGCCACTCCCGCCGCGATCCCCGCGAGGATGGCGGTTTTGTTGTGGAGGAGCAGGTCGAACTGCCGGTTGAGCGGGACCGCGAGCGCGACCGTCGCCGGACCGAGCAGTGCGGAGATCCAGGAAGCTCCTTCGAAATACCGTTCATATCCGATGCCGGTCAGTCCCAGCACCAGGATCACGAGTACAGTCGAAACCACCAGCGGGTGGAACAGCGCGAGTCGAACTTTGCGCTGGACGGCCATGCCGATCGCGTACGCACCCAAAGTCAGCACCACGGCAAAAAAAGCGGAGGTGTAAAACGCGCTCATGTTTCGTCCTCCCCCGCCTCTTCGTCCACCGGCGGAGGCGCGTCCGGGACAGGAGCTTTGCGGCGCGCATGCCGGATCACACCCTGCGCGGCCAGTCCGGTGGCGGCAAATACCGCGACCGTCGAAACCAGCGTCACTGTCAGAAACCCGACGATGTGCGCAGAGATGAGACCGTAGCTTGCGAGCAGCCCCGCGGTGATCGGCAAAAACAGAACCGGCATGATCTTTACCAGAAAATCCGCGGCCTCGCCGACATGCTGCTCCCGCAGCACGCGGGTGCGCAGCAGGATCAACAGGAGCAGCAGCCCGATCACGCTGCCCGGGACGGGCACGCGCGCAAGCCGGGACATCAGATCTCCCGCATAGTAGAGGGCACAGAGCACACCGAACTGCAAAACTTGTTTCATCGGAAGGATTCTACAGGAGGTTCCCGTTGATGTCGAACGGGAGATACGCCGGTTCTCCGAGGATTTCGATCGACGGATTGGCGCGGGCTTCGTCCAGCAGCGCCTCGGAGATCAGGAGGTGCTCGATGTGCAGGGTGTCCGCGATCCGTACGATCCGCGGATGTGCCCGGTCAGCCCCGACCGCACAGCGGAGCGCGCACTGGATCGCCTCCCGGTCATTCGGCAGGATGAGCGGAATTTTCGCGAAGTCCAGCACCGTGCAGGTGATTGCGTTGGGATAAGTCTCCTCCATATCGATTTTGTCAAACAGCCGTCGCGTGGAGGTGTCCGCCATTCCCATCCCCAGCGCCGCCCCCCCGGTCTCCGGAGTGAGATCGAGCACGGTCACGCGATTGGTGTGGATCCCACCCGAAGCGAAGGGCGTCATGAAGGTCCCCGTGATGTTGGGATCCATCCCGTCTCCCGAGATGTTTTTGCCGATCCGGTCGACGATCAGCACATCCAGCGGGTCGAAGAGGATGCGGGGCATGCGGGTGTTGGCTTCTTCGAGCAATGCGGGTTCCTCCGCGAGGATCCGGTCCGCGGGCAGGGCTTCGATCCGGCAGGTTTCGTCATAGGCATTTTCCAGCAGCGCAATCCCGAACAGCACCGGAGCGTTGTCGAGGATCACCCGGGCATAGGCGGGCAACCGCTCCGCGAGCGCACCGAACCCGGCGTCGTGGCAACTGTCGGCACCGGCCTGTTTGCCCAGCCCGATCACGAGCATCTTGACCACACCGCTCTCATACGGACCGCGGAAAGCGGTATGGGGCTTGATCCGCCCGACCGGAATGATTCCGTCCGATTCCGCTGCCAGCCGGTCGATCCGGACTTCGAGTCCGTCAGGGGTATGACCCAGAGACACGGTGTCCATCGAGGAACGGACCGGACATCCCATCGTCTCTTCCGTAATCCCGAACCGCTCCAGATACGCGCGCTGCCCCTCTGC
>CAZBKR010000186.1:0-3859 GCA_964492455.1 uncultured Oscillospiraceae bacterium | reverse complement strand
CATCGAGAAGATCCTCAACAACGACGAGATCCGAACCCTCATCACGGCCATAGGCTCCGCATCGCTTCCATCCGGGAAGCGAGTTCCCTGAGCGGGACGCCGTCGGCAGCCATCCGTGCGGCCTCCCGCACAAGCAATCCCTGGGCACCAGAGTTGACTCGCGTGTCCACCAGCGCGGTTTTCTCACCTGCCGGATCCAGTTCGCCCAACACCTCCCGGAACCGGTCATAGGTTCCGCTCATATGTGAGGATACCGTCAGGATCAACACGGTCTCATAATGGTTCAGGATCGGCTGGAGAAATGTCCGGATCTGTTCGGTATTGAGCTGGGCGGAAGAGGCACCTTCCATGTGTTCTGCCAGAACGCTGCCGTCGATGGTAATCTTGTCCAGATAGCTGACACCGTCGAGCATCACATTGAGCGGGATTTGAAAGATGCGGTGTTCGTGCAGATAGGTCGCGGGAATATCCGCGATCGAATCGGTAACCACGGCGGTCTTCGCCTCGGACGGTCCGGCCAGGAGATTCTGGTAGACCATATCGTCAGCTTTCTGCTCGAGAATGCGACCGCGCGCTGCAACACGCCGGACCATCTCCCAGGGACGGGACGTGTGCAGATGAATCCGCGCGAGATTGTCGGTTCCCGCCAGCAGCAGGCTGTCTCCCAGGTCATGTAACTCATTGCGAAGCGCTTCTTCGTCCAGCGCATCACTCTCCAGGAGCACTTCGGTGCAATACCGGTGCCGGATGTCAGCATCCAGTTCGTGGGTATGCACATCCGCCGGGATAGCAGGCAGGTCCTGTACAGACGAGGAGACGGCATAGCTCCCGCCCAGCAGCACATGCACAAATCCGTCCATGAAGTGATAGAACCCCAGCGCACCCGCGTCTACGATCCCCAGCTCCTTGAGTGCCTGCAGCGTAGTTTTGGTTTCCTCCAGCGACTGCCGGATGCGGGCGAGCGCATTTTCAAACAACTCCCGCGGGGATTTACGCTGTTCGAGGGACTCCCGGAACGAGACCGCCCAGGCGCGCATCAGCGTGATGACCGTACCTTCGACCGGCTGTTCAATCGCCCGGTAGGCTTTGTGGTAGGCTTCCTGAAAATAGGCCGCCATCTCCTGGACAGATACACCCTGCCGCTCGGCACTGTGCTGGTAGAGCCCGTTAAAATACTGTGAGAAAATAGCACCGGAGTTGCCGCGAGCGCCTATGAGCGCGGAACGGGCGATGTCCTGGAGTGTGTCCCGTACACTTTCGTGCGGCCGGGCATGCGTGAGAATATAGTGCATCGTGTGCGCTAGATTGGTACCGGTGTCATTGTCGATCACCGGAAACACATTGATACGGTTCAGATCCTCCCGCCGGGCCCGGGTGCGGTCCGCACCGGACAAAATTGCTTTGTATAGCAGATCGCTGGTGATGGTTTCCGTCATGGATTCAGATCCTCCCGCCGATCCAGGTCGTGAGCACGCTGGTTGCGGAGGTAATGAAAGTCCCCCATGCAAGATCAATCACCGTGATCGATACCGGCCAGTCGCGCAGCGTTGCGAGGTTGGTCAAGTCATAGGTCGCATACGTGATGAGTCCGAAGAAAGCTCCGGCCCCTAAAGCATATAAGAGGGACTGCTTTTCCGATGCCGGCAGGATGACAAAAAAGACCATGGCGGCAATAAACAGAAGATAGAAAACCGCAGCGGCCGGCAAATTCGCCTTATCCGCCATCAGGTGTCCGATCTTGTCCCGGTAGAGTTTCTTAGAGATGACCAGCAGCCAGACCAGATCGATCAGGGTAAAGACCACAAGAGCGATCAGATAATGTTTGAGAAAAGCCATACTTATTCCTCCGTTTTCATACAGCTGACACTCCAGTTTCATTGTATGGGTATAAACCCTGTTTTCCGTATCACAAGGGTCAAAAACAAGGCTTTCAAAAATAGATTGTTAACATTTAAAACGGTGAATGAGAAAGCCGTGCAGCCATACCGGCCGTTCGGCAAGCCTACTCCCCGGAGGGGGACACAGGGCGCGGGAGGGCAGCAGGTGACGGAACCAGGGAAGCCTCGCCCGGGAGGATGACCCGGCCGGTGACAAAAAAGAGCAGCACTACCGGAAACACCGCGGTCGCGATGACCGGATTCACCAGCCCGTATAGTGTGT
Organism: uncultured Oscillospiraceae bacterium; assembly: GCA_964492455.1. Classification (GTDB taxonomy): domain Bacteria; phylum Bacillota; class Clostridia; order Saccharofermentanales; family UBA5734; genus JAAYKS01. The sequence goes on along the minus strand of CAZBKR010000186.1, from coordinate 1,699 downwards.
AGATCAAAAACGAAGTCATCCGGTAGGCCTTCTCGGCTTTGGACGCGATCATCCTGTGCAGCCTTCGAAACAGGAGTATATAGAACAGGACAAAAGGGGTGAACCAAAGCAATCCGTACATCGCGAGGTAGTCCAGCCAGGTCGAATGTCCACCCACCTGGGTAAAATCTCCTGTGTTTACCCGGGATCCCACTCCCAGCAACGGAGCGTCGAGAAAAGTACGGATCGACCGGGTATAAAGATCCAGACGTTCTTCTGAAGACGACCCCATCTCGACGAGAGATTCGTGCAATCCGGGCGGGTTGTAAGACCTCAGCTCGATTCCAAGCACCCGGTCCGCGGCAATCCGCGCCACATCGACTATTTTCATCAGATAGAGCTGCGACTGATACAGATGAAACACATGTCCAAGCGCGAGAAAGAGAAGAATCACAAGCAGGAGCAGCAGACAAATCCGGATCAGGGCTTTCAGTTCCGGACCGCGAAGCCGTACCAGACTGTACACCAGCAGGACAAACAGTCCGAGTCCGGTAAACACGATCGCCAGCGTGTACCCCGCGAACAAGAGGCCGAGAAGCACCAGCACCAGCAGCACTGTCATGGTGCGGCGCCGGGAGGCGGTCATCCGGTAGTAAACCAGCATCGGGAAGACACAACCCAGGCCTGTGAAAAACTCAAATCCGCCGACCCCAAGCAGATGGTAAAAGTGGCGACTGGCCTCCGGAAACGACCCGGTCGACATCTCGCGCGCCACCATGGGTTGTGCAGCAAGGACAAACATGCCCCGGAAACTGGCAACAGCAAACACTGCGATCAATAGATACAGGATCCGGAGTTGACGACCCTGCCGTCCGGTCACCGCAAAATACAGGTCGACCAGATAGACAGCAAAAAAGAACGCGAAATAGCCAAACGGAATATGGGCGTTCTCTCCCCGCCCAACCAGGGCTTGCATTCCCAAAATGGCGATCCAGCATGTGAACAGGATCAGTTCGGGCAGTCTGCCGCCGGTACGGAGGATGATCCCGACATGCCGCCAGGTGAGCCCGATCCTGCGCGAGGTCTGCAAGCCGGCAGCGGCAAAGAGGAGAAACGAAATCCCCAGCACAATCAGTTCCCGTAATTGCGACGGCCGCACGATCAAAAGCTCCAGCAGCGCAGGTGAAACCAGAAGGGTCAGAAAAAAAGCGGCGGAGGCCAGATCGGCATTTCCCTTGAGCCATCCGCGCAATGTTGTGATAAGAGATTGGATTTGCATCCCGGCTCCTCCCGATGCGTCAAAGTCTGTCATCCATTTTACATCATTGCGGTCTCTTTACCAGAAACGGCGTTATAATAGTTTACGTGTGAACCATTTGCATCGTCCTGTCTATGGTTGACGGGGCGAAATGAAGGAGGTTGAGACGCGAAATGGCCGAAGCATACACCAAAGCATGGCTCAACTATGGACCGGTCGGCCGGTCGGAGAACACAGAATACTACAGGAGTGTCTATTGCCCTCTCCAGGGCGACCCCATCCTGGACAATGCGGTACGGGAACTCCGCACCGGTGCCAAGGGCATGTATGGACTGTTGCCGTTCCTTACTGCAAAACCACCCGAACGAGGTGGTTATATCGAATTGGCGGTGGATCCGACCCTCAGCACAGTCAAAGAAGGCTACACCCTCCAGTCGGACGACATCCGCGTGAAGATCACGG
>CAZBKR010000185.1:0-3919 GCA_964492455.1 uncultured Oscillospiraceae bacterium | reverse complement strand
TTTGCGGTAAGGTTTCTGTTGTGAAGAGACTTTGACCATGAATACGGTCAGATCCAAACCGAAATAGGCACACGCCATGGAAAGCGCAGTTCCCCACTGGCCGGCTCCGGTTTCCGTAGTCAGTCCCTTCAATCCCTGTTGCTTGGCATAATACACCTGCGCAGCCGCAGAATTGAGTTTATGGCTGCCGGAGGTGTTGTTGCCCTCAAACTTGTAGTAAATTCTGGCAGGTGTCCCGAGTGCCTTCTCCAGTTCATACGCCCGGATGACCGGTGAGGGGCGGAAGATCCGGTAGAAGTCCTGGATGCCTTCCGGGATGTCGATGAACCGGTCGGTCTCGTTCATCTCCTGTTTCGCAAGTTCTTCACAGAAAATCGGATACAATTCTTCGGTTTTGATCGGCTGGTGCGTGCCCGGATGCAGATACGGCGCGTGCTGTTCTTTCATGTCCGCACGCATGTTGTACCATTGCCGCGGAATCTCGGATTCTTCCAGATAGATCTTTTTCGGTACTTTCGCGCTCATGTCTTTTCCTCCTCTTTTTTTATGAAACCCTTGTTTTTGAAAACAACAAAAAAGGCCCTGTCCCTGTTCTGGGACAAGAGCCTTCACTCCTGCGGTGCCACCCGGATTGGCCGTTCCAAACGACCCACTCTGCCATGCACTACCATGCATGCTCCGTTGTAACGGTCGGATCCCGTCGACGCCTACCCGCGTCCGTTGCCGGACTTGATCGGATCGCCCTCCTGAGCCCATTCGCTGCGGTTCCGTCTGCCGCGATTCCACCATCCGCGGCTCTCTGGAAAACGTTTCTCGCAGGTACTCTTCTCAGTCATCGGTTTGACATATGAATTAGTCCCCATACTAGACCCTCTTGTGAAACCTGTCAAGCGTTAATGGAACGGGTGTTTACAAAACAACAGGCACACTGCACGTCTCATGGCATTTTGCCGTATACTCGGATGGACAAACCATCCGTCCGGAGGAGCCGCCCATGATGATCGGAACCATCGATCTGCGCAGCGATACCGTCACACACCCGACACCCGCGATGCGGCAGGCAATGGCCGTTGCCCCGGTCGGAGACGACGTATACGGGGACGATCCCACCGTCAACGAACTGGAGGACAGGGCTGCCCGCGTCACGGGCAAAGAAGCCGCGCTGTTCGTGGCCAGTGGCACAATGGGAAACCAGCTTGCCTTGGCCGTCCATGTCGGACGTGGGGACGAAGTGATTTTGCCGGAGAACTGTCATATCGTTGTACATGAAGCCGGTGGCGGGGCGTATCTGGCAGGCGCGCAGTTCCGCACGTTGCCCGCGGCGCGCGGTGTGCCCATGCATCCCGCGGATGTGGAACGAACTGTGCGCAGGACACCGGATGACTTGCATTCACCCAGGACTGCGCTGATCTCCTATGAGAACGCGGACTCCGACGGATTGGTGCGGCCGCTGTCCTGGATGGATGACATCCGTAATATCGCGGACCGCTACGGCATCCCCGTCCATATGGACGGAGCGCGACTGTTCAATGCCGCAGCCGTTTTGAACGTCGACGCCGCCAGGATTGCGGAACGGGTAGACTCCGTTATGTTCTGCCTGTCCAAAGGATTGTGCGCCCCTGTCGGTTCCATGCTCTGCGGGACGCGCGACTTTGTGGAGCGCGCGCGCAGATTGCGCAAACGGATCGGCGGAGGGATGCGACAGACAGGGATCCTCGCGGCGGCCGGGTTGATCGCCATCGATGAAATGGCGGGGCGGCTGGCGGAAGATCACTCGCACGCACGCATACTCGCGACTGCGCTATCCGGCATCCCCGGCATTTCGCTTGAGGAAACCATGTCGGAAATCAACATGGTTTGGTTCCGCTTGCAGGGGTATCCCCTGACAGAAACCAGGTTGGTGGAGAAACTGGCGAGTGAGAACGTTGTGGTCAATGAAGCAGAGGATGGGCTGTTCCGTTTCGTGACACATTACTGGGTCGACAATGAGGACATATCACGCGTGGCAACCTTGCTCCGGAGCTGGTCCAGTGCTTGACAGCCCTGCCTAATTTCATGGACGGAAAACCGAAGCGATCGCAACCCAGTCGTCTCGCCGCAGCACCTCATCGACCTGGAATCCGGCATCGGTCAGCGCAGCCGTGATTTCCGGCTCCCGCTCCCCGATGATCCCGGACACCAGGTACACTCCGCCCGGCCGGATCCAGCGCGGAACGGAGGGCGTCAACGGGAGGATGACATCGGCGACGATGTTGGCTGCAACAATATCAAAAGGGGCGGAGCCGATCTCGCGTGCGACAGCCGGATCGTTGACCGCGTCACCGACGACAACCCGGTATTGATCTTCCGGGATGCCGTTGAGCCGGGCGTGTTCGGGAACGATGGTCCGGGCTTTGGCGTCCACATCGACCGCCACCGCGTCTCCCGCGCCCAAAAGCTGGGCAGCTAAAAACAGCACGCCGCTTCCGCAGCCGAGATCCAGAACGCGGTCGCCGGGCTGAACCCGCTTTTCCAGCAGTTCCATACACAGCTGGGTACTCGCGTGTTGTCCGGTTCCGAAAATCGCACTGTTTTGCAGACGGACCGGAATCCGGTCGGAAAATTCTGACGGCACCGGTTCCCAGGCAGGTTGGACCAGCAGCCGCTGTCCGACAGGAATGGCGACAAAGAACCGTTTCCACAGATCGTTCCAGCCGGTGTCATCAACGATTTCGGACGTCACGCGCAAACTGCCGGGATCCACACCCAGATCCAGCTGCCTCAGCGCCTCCATCCGGGCGCGCACTTGCTCCACAAGCGCCTGGTTCTCCGGCGTATCATCCAGATAGGCACGAACCGCCGGCCCCCCCATGGAGGCGGCCATCTCGCTGTAATCCACATAATCCCAGAACCGTCCGGCTTCGCCTAGGAAGCGTTCGATTTCTTCGACACTGTCCACGATCGAAAACTGGTCGATTCCGAGCATGTCGAGTGCGGCGCAAACCGGATCGATTCCGTCCTGCGTCGTCTCGACCGTCAGCTGTATCCAATTCATGCGTTGATTCCGCCTTTGTTCAGATGTTGAAAGCGTCCCGGATCTTTTTGAAAAAGCTCCCGCGCTTCTGATAATTTTTCTCCGAGCAGCTCTCTTCGAATTGGGTGAGCAGAGTCCGCTGGTTGGAATCCAGATGTCTGGGCACTTCAATGGTCACGCGGAACTGGTGATCTCCCCGGCTTCCGGGACGATTGAGATGCTGGATGCCCTTGCCGCGCAAAGTAAAGGTCTCTCCCGGTTGCGTTCCTTCCCGGATTTTATGTGTGACCGGCCCATCGATGGTCGGCACTTCAATCTCAGCCCCTAAAGCGGCCTGCGCATACGTGATGGGCACCTCGCAGAATGTGTTTGCACCGCTTCGCTCAAAGATGGGGTGCGGACGCACATGGACTTCGATATACAGATCTCCGTATGGACCACCCCGTTCGCCAGGTTCCCCTTCGCCGCGCATCGACAGCATCTCGCCGTCGCCGACGCCGGCAGGGATACGAACATTGAGTTTTTTTGTGGTAGCGTGACGCCCTTTTCCGTTGCAATGCGTACAGGGGTTGTGAATGATCTTGCCCGATCCTCCGCAATCCGGACAGGGGCGGGATGACATGACCGCGCCGAACATGGTCTGCTGGCGGGTGTTGACCTGCCCCGTACCATGACAGCGGCTGCAGGTTTCCGGTGTTTCGCCCTCATGGGCACCGGTCCCCTGACAATGGTCGCACAAATCTTCTTTATTGACAGAGATTTCCCGTTCCACGCCAAAAGCGGCTTCCATAAAGTCGAGGTTCATACGGTATTTGAGATTGGCACCGCGCTGTGGCCGGTTGGACTGCCGCCCGCCGCCGAAGCCACCGAAAAAGGACCCGAAAAGATCGTCCAGATTGATGTTGA
>CAZBKR010000184.1:0-3945 GCA_964492455.1 uncultured Oscillospiraceae bacterium | reverse complement strand
CAGATGACCCGGCCACCAGGGTTTCCCGGTTCGAATCCAGGTCAATGAGGTGTTGACCACCGGTGCACCGAGATAAAATCTGTGCTGCTGGGGCAGATCCAGCATGCCGCACACCACACTGCGGATGACACCGCCATGGGTGACGATAACAACCGGACCTTCCTCCCGAGCGGCAATCATCTCCAGTGAAGGCCGGCACCTGGCCCAGACATCGGATCCTTTTTCTCCCCCGGGATAGGGAAGGTCCTCCTTGTGCAGCCGCCACGCAGTGTATTCCTCCGGGAAACCGTCCCATCCGCTGGTCCAGACCTCACCCATGTGGATCTCCCGAAAGGCGGGGTCGACCTCATGAGGACAGCCACTGAATACGGACAGCACTTCAGCGGTATCCATTGTTCGTCGCAGATCGCTCGACAAAATCACTGCCGGCTGTATTGCCGAAATCCTCGGGGCGAGCGCTGACGCCTGTCGGTGCCCCAAATCGGTCAGCGGCGGATCCATCTGCCCGTTGGCCGGATTCATCCAGCCGGGAGCAGACGCTTCGCATTCACCGTGTCGAATCAAAATCAGATCCAAAGGACGCCACCTCTTTCTTTATAATCCTACCACCTACCCCACGGATTGTTGACAGCAGAATATACTGGATATAGCTAGGAGGTGACGCGCATGGCTCTTCGTTTCCACGGCAGGATTGCTTTTTTATCTGTTTTGCTACTTGTCACTTCGGTCCTGTGGTCCGGCTGCGGGAAAACGTCTTCGACCACATCGACCTCCTCCACAACGAGGGTAAAGGGTACCAGTGCCATGACGACTACCCTTGCTCCAACCACCACCGCCGTGACCACAGCCGCAACGACCCCGGCATCCACAACCTTGTTGTCTCCGACTCCAACCGCAGTCACTACGACCGACGCGACGACAGCGGCTACCTCCAGCTATTCCACAACCACGACCGACACAACCGTTTTTCATCTGATCGAGGTCCGTGACTATGTGATGGACAATGTCGCCACACCGCCGATGTCCGGTCCGCAGCGCGTAACAGACCAATATGCCGCATTCCTGGAGAAGCTGGCGGATGATGTGTTGGCGACAATGCACTCCGCTGAGATCGGCCCGCATAACGCGACCATCATTTTTGTTGGTCCCAACGGGCCGGGTGTCACAGCGTGGGATCCCCTCACTACTACCACTACCTACTCCTGGACACTGCCCGACCAGCTGGTTCCGGGCGATACCGTGACCTTGACCGGATCCGGAAGCCAGCAGATGCAATCCACTGCAGGGGCCCGTACCTGGACCTCCGGTGAACTGTATTTTTCTCTCTATGGGAGCGAAACCGCCACCTTTGAGATGGACTACACCGGCAGTGGAACCGGATTGGTGTGCATCGACCCCGCGTTCGGGAATGTGTTGCCTGCACTCGGTCCGGGTGAAACCACCAGCAATGGGACCTATTCGCTGGTCATTCCGTCCGGGACGAATGTCATCTACGCCATCGAGGTGATGTTCACTCCCTTCGACGGCAACCGGACCTTGCACCGGGTGTATTACTTCCAACCTTGATACGGCGTTCAAACGGGGAACAGTGCCGCTACCTCCGGGTCGTCGGGTGCCACCAAAGCGGGCGGAGAGGCAGCGATGCTTTCCGGATGCCGCCATCCCAGCTCCAATGCCTTGATTAGATAAGTTCTCGCTGTATCGACAATCCCCGCGCGTGCGTGCGCACATGCCGCGTTCCAGTACAACCACGCGGTGCCACCCCAGTCCCAACCGGCACCGAGTGCCAGCTGATAGTGATGTGCAGACCGGCCGGGATCCGCCGGAATCCCTGCATCCGGTCTGCCTTTGAGCCAATAGGTGCCGTTGACGAGATGGTTGTTTTTGGTCTCACACCAGCCGAAACGGACGGGGAATGATGAGATTTGCCGAAATCCCGCTGCATATGCGGTTGCGATGGATCCCGCGTTGGAGGTCCAGCATTGCCACCCGGCGCCCGAAAGTCCGTTATGCAGCGCCAGAAGCAGTGTACCGATCGCCATCCGTTTACCCCATCCCCGGCGGCGATAAGCCGGGAACGTTTCAATCCCGACTTCACAAAATGATCCAACCACCCAATCGGTCAGGCACCATCCCATGATCTGCCCCTCTTCTCCCAGAGCAACTGTTCCAAAACCGCGATCAAAAAAAGCCTCCACCGATGCCCAGGACGAACAGATCTCCTCCCGTACGCTTTCCACACCTTCCTCATCCGTCCGGGCAAGACGGGCCAGCAACTCCGGTGATACAACTGCAAGCCCTGCCGGGAGGTCGTCCGGCAATCCGGTCAGGTCATGCCGGAAAGTCAGGCGATGGTCAGTCATTGCGTCCAAACCTTCGAGCAAACGGTTTGCCGCACATTCCCATGCTTCTGCCAGTCCGTCTCCGACCGGATAAAATACGACATAATCCAGCTTGCCCTGCCGCTGCCGCGCGGGAAGGGTCTCCTCCCGCAGCACCCGGTTCATGTCGCGGAAAAAGTCATTGTCCCGCGGATCCCCGCCCAGGAGGATCCCTTGTGTATTGGTCACAATTACAGCCCGTTCGGAAGTATGAATACTCCCTGCAAGAATTCCGCTCAATACCCCTTCAATCGACAGGTGATGGTCCATGTGTGAGTACAGATTCCGAAGATGCACACGATTCTTTTCATTCTGTTCCATTTATTCCATCCTCTCTGCTCTTCCGGTTGACTCTGCGCAGATATGCGGTCTGTCGCTTGTGCAAATGCTCAACTTCCCGTTGTTCAGATCGATAACGCTCAAGTCGAGGTTCTGACAACCTGCCTCCCCGGATAGCCGCACGCACAGCACATCCAGGTTCCGATCTGTGTGTACAGTCGCTGAATCTGCATTGGATAGCCAGTTCGACAATGTCTGCATACACCTGGTCCAGATCTTCTTCCTCGACCCAAAGCTGCAGTTCACGGATGCCCGGCGTGTCGATCACTGACGCACCTCCGGGCAAACGAAAGAGCTGCCGGTTGGTGGTGGTATGCCGCCCCTTGCCGGTTTTTCCGCTGACTGTGCGCACCGTCTGGACCTCCTGTCCGTACAAGGTGTTGAGCAGTGTCGATTTCCCCACACCGGACGAACCAAGAAAAACAACAACCCGGCCGGGTTCCAGATAACCGCGAACGATGTCCATCCCTTCTCCCGTATATGCACTGACTGCATGAACCGGTACGCCGGGTGCGATCACCGTCGTGCGTTCAATGTAGCTGCTTGTATCGTCACAGCAGTCTGCTTTGGTCAATAGAATGACCGGAGGTACCTGGGCATGCCGGATCATGACAAGATACCGCTCCAGTCGGGGAAGCGAGTAATTCCCGTCCAAACCAGCCAGGATAAAAGCCGTATCGACGTTCGCAGCCAGCACCTGTTCCTGGGTGGTTCCGCCAGTAATAAGCCCGTTGTGCATTTTTCTTCCGCCCGAGATCGGCATTTTTCGTACGATCCGATTCCGACGCGGCTCGATCGCTGTGATCCGAACCTCATCCATCTGTTCGACAAATTCGTACCGGGCCTGGTCGCCGGGGACGGGGTATTGTCCCGCTTCCAGTACCTGATTGCGGAATCGGCCACTGACGAAACCCCGCAACTCACCCTCCCCTGCATCCAGCAAGTACCGGTCTCCCAGCCTTCCGGTCACTTGGGCAACGGTGCCAACGGCACCGTTGCCCTTGGGAGTTTCCCCTCCGGTGAAACTCCGACTCATTTCTATTCTGCCAACGGCACCGTTGCCCTTGGGAGTTTCCCCTCCGGTGAAACTCCGACTCATTTCTATTCTGCCAACGGCACCGTTGCCCTTGGGAGTTTCCCCTCCGGTGAAACTCCGACTCATTTCTATTCTGCCAACGGCACCGTTGCCCTTGGGAGTTTCCCCTCCGGTGAAACTCCGACTCAT
>CAZBKR010000183.1:0-3973 GCA_964492455.1 uncultured Oscillospiraceae bacterium | reverse complement strand
AAAGAAACCGGACGGGTTCATCGCCCGTCCGGCCTGGTACATTGTATCGAAAACCCCCCGGCCTTGTGCCGGTGCTTCCCCCTAGAAGAGTGTTCTGGAAGAGCAATGGGACGAATCGCAGATCATCATGGTCTTGACCAGAGTGGCATAATCGTTGGGTCTTTCCTCAACGACAGCTCCATTGTCAAGTGTGATAGCACAGCTCAGGAGATCCGGATCGCAGCCAGGCCCGCCCTTGCGTTTCGCAGGTTTGTCCATGTTCCTGCCGGTTTTGTTCTTTCGATTCATCTTCATTTTCAGGACCTCCTTACCGCTTCGCGAACTGAGTTGATGTGTACGGATACGGGATGTTCTCCCCTCCGTCGGGGCCTCCCTGGATCCTGTGCACATCATAGCGGAGAAGTGAAAAGAGATCTGTATCGAAAGTTACGCGTTGCTCGCAGACAGCAACCGCGGCGCGGCGCTCTTCGTCAGGATCTCCTGCATCAGGGCGTGGCCCTTCTCATTGGGATGGATCCCGTCCGAGCACAGCAGATCCTCGGCAGAGCGGCGCAGCAGGTACTCCTCCCGCACCGGAATATACAGACACTTCCGATCGTGGGCCAGGCGGGTCACGGCGAGCGAGTATGCCTCCTGATACTGGTAGATCCGCTGCGAACTCCCCAGAAAGCGCATCATGTTCGTCCGGTCCAGACGCCCCCGTTCGATGAGAAATTCAAGATACCGGTGTCCGTCGATCGGGGGCAGCGACATCAGTACGGGCTGGATGTCCCGGGCGCGCAGCATGTCGACCATATCGCCCAGCCCTCTTTCAAATGCGGGCATCGGTGTTTTCGGCTCGTGTGCGCCGGTCGGGTCCGCAGACACCGCCGCCCAGTCGAAATCGCAGTCGTTGCCACCGTATTCCAGCAGAACCGCATCACAATCCAATCCGTCAGCCAGCGCTTTTTCCAGCAGCTGACGGCCTTTGTCGACGGTGCTGCCAAACCGGGAACGGTTGACCACCGTAAGCCCCAGCGCGCGCGCCGCGATCTGGACGCAATTATCCTTTAGAAGACTGTAACTCGCCTTGAGGTCATCGAAGACAACCCCTTTGAGGATGGAATCCCCCCAGATACCGATGGTTCTGCCTACTTTTTCCAACATACGGATGCTCCTGCCTGTTCACAACGCGTGGTTTTATTTGTCGTACTACGTAATATCGATTATTACATAACGCGTTGTTCAATGCAATATGCGGAGCAAGCCCATTCGCCTATTGCCGCTCGTCAGCGTGAATGCATATCTGAAAGGCGGCGCTCCATCGTCTCCAGACGGGGACGGTTGAAGCGCTGTGCGAGAATACAGGGCAGGTTGACCACAAAGGCATACAGAATCATCACGAAACCGACCGGGACCGGGTTCCACAGAAAGAACAGCAGAGCCGGCGGGATGCAGAGCCAGTGGGTCCATTCCGCGCGCCGGGACTCGGCCGCAAACAGTGCAAAATACGCGGCGTCCCGCCCGGTCAGATGCTTTTTCGCGAACCCGTTTTTAAACCAGCTTCCCCCGTCCGGGAGCAGATGCTTCCACCGCCGGATGCGGAACACGCGCTGGTACACGCGCCCGCCGTCCTCCCAGGCGCGTGCCCGGTAGAGCGATGCGTCACGGGTGAACATGCGCAACGGCATCCGGATGGACAGGAGGGCAACCACGAGATGAATCGCGGCCCAGACAGCTACATCCAGCAGGATGCTCCAGTAGCCCGGCAGATGAATCAGCGGCAAGAACGCACCCCCTCTCCCTACAGATCGATGGATCTGCCGCGCCATGAAACGCGGCGCAGGATCCGGGTCCGGATCCAGGACAAGACAAACACGAGCACAAAAATGACAAGCGGGACCGGATACAGCAGGATCGCACCCGGATGCCAGTGACCGGCTTTCCGTGCGTTCCAGCCGACCAGCAGCACATATCCCAGATAGGCAACCGCAGCCCATGCGGCCTGACCCGGATCGGACGTGGCCGCCAGAAAAAGACACGACCGGACCGCCGCCACGATTCCGCCTGTCACCCACAGGACGCACAGCAGCAGGATCAGCGGATGCGTCCAGGCAGCCCCGGTACTGAAATTTTTGGTCCAACCCTCCACCAGCCCGGCCACTCCGTCGGGATACATGCGGAACGACAGGATGCCGCGGCCCGGAAAACACCGGACCGGATGCCCCGCCATCCGCATCCGCCGGCCCAGTGCGAGATCTTCCATGACTTCGCCGTGTACCGCCCGGTGCCCTCCCGCCGCCTCGTAGGCTTCCCGTGTACAGAACAGGGCGGGACCAAACGCGCCGGCGGCCGACATTCGTTCGCCCAGCGGAGTGAACACCCCGATGCCGGCGAGCGTGATCGTACTGAAAAACAGAGAGAAGGACTCATACAGGCGTCGGGTCCGGTGGTAGGGCTGCCAGGACATCAGCCCGTTCGCCCCTTGCGCGCGATAGGCGGCACAAAGCCGCGCGAGAGAATCCGGGGCATCCAGGGTGACATCCGCGTCCAGGAACAGCAGCCATGCGCCCGTCGTATGGCGGGCACCGGTCCAGCAGGCGCGCGACTTCCCGATCCATCCCGGCCCGGGATCTTCGGAGCGTATGACCCGGAAACCGCGGGCCTCTGCGACCCCGGCGGTGCGGTCGGTAGAGCCGTCGTCGACGACGAGAACTTCCAGCGGAGACGGTCGCTGACGGGACAGAGAATCGAGGAGCGGGGGCAGCCGGTCCTGTTCGTTGTACGCGGGAATCACAACCGAGAGCCGCCGCAGATCCTCTGCTGCGGCTTGCAGATCCGGGTTCCCGCGGACAGGGTTTCGCGAAAACCCGGGAACCCGCCAGAGCATCAGAAGACCGGACAGGAGACCGATCCAGATATAAAGGGGATTCAACAGAATCCCTCTGGCGATATCGGTGGAAAAGATCAGTCCGAAAGCCATTGGCGTTCGAGCAGGGCTTTGCCGTGTGCGCGGTACCGCTCCGGATGGTCGAGCCGGTCGCGGGTTTCCCGGACGATCCGGTCTGCGGCAGCCGCGAGGGTCCGGGCGCCGAACGCGGCGGTGGCGTCCTGAGGCGGCACCCGTCCGATCACCCCGGTGAGCGGCTCTCCTTTTGGGGGAAGTACCGACAGGTCGACGGTTTCGGGTGCGATCGCCAGCATGTGGGAGGTCTCCCAGTTGGCGGCGTGGTCCCCCGCGTCGGGATAGAGGTCGTTGACTTCGAGATAATCCACGACCGCCCAGGGCAGGAGCCGGTCGGGGCGTTTCAGTACGCGCTGCATGTATTGCAGTACCGCCGCGCGGCAGTGGTCGATCAGGGGGTAGTGCCCCGCGACGAGCACACCCACCCGGAATCCCAGGGTATCGGCCTCGGCAAGGATGTGGAGCAGCAGATGGTTGTAGGCAAGCGTTTGTTCCGTCACGGTAAAGGGGAAAAAGTCCGGGGAGAACCGCTCCGGCTCCAGTTCCATCGCGGCCGCGATGGCTTCGCGGTCGTCCGCGTTGGCCTCCATCAGTCCTTCGAGACGGTTTTCCCCATAATAAAGCGGCGGAAATACAATTCCGCCGCCTTGTTCCGCACATCGGATGGCGAGTGCCTCCGCCTGGAGGGTGTCTGTCCCCACCGGATTGTGGAGTCCGTGCCATTCGAGGTTCCCGACGGGGATGTAGGCAATCGGACAGGCCTTGCGGCGCGCGATGATTTCGGCGGGGCGGAGATAGGCATACCGGACTTCCATAGGTACCTCCTGTGGCAGGGAGGGCGGGATCACCGTCAGGTTTCGAGCCCCTCCGCCATGCGTGCGGCCTGAATCGCTTCCTTGACCATCATATCCTTGACCTTCATCAGGCGGACCAGATTGCCGCGCTCGTTTTCGTCCAGCTTCATCTTGATGCCCCGGATGGCGGCGGTAAGCTGCGGGATCAGGATGTATTCCAGCGAATTGACCCGGC
>CAZBKR010000182.1:0-3982 GCA_964492455.1 uncultured Oscillospiraceae bacterium | reverse complement strand
ATGAAGAGGATGTTGGTCGTGTCGATCTGCAGAAACTCCTGATGCGGGTGCTTGCGTCCCCCTTGCGGCGGTACGTTGGCGACCGTGCTCTCCAGAATTTTGAGCAGAGCCTGCTGAACTCCCTCACCGCTGACGTCCCGTGTGATCGAAACGTTCTCGGACTTGCGTGCGATCTTGTCGATCTCGTCTATGTAGATGATACCGCGCTGTGCACGTTCGATGTTGAAGTCCGCATTCTGAATCAGACGCAGCAGGATATTCTCGACATCCTCCCCTACATAACCCGCCTCGGTCAATGCCGTGGCGTCCGCGATCGCAAACGGAACATCCAGAATCCGGGCCAGCGTCTGCGCAAGATACGTCTTGCCGCAACCGGTGGGACCGATCATCAGAATGTTACTCTTCGTCAGTTCGATATCATCTCCGTCGGCCGGCTGGGCTTTGCCCCTGCGCGCGCCCTTGGCGCGCGCCGCTCTCCGCTGCTGACGTTCACGGGCTTCCTGATTGGCGTAAACCCGCTTGTAATGGTTGTACACGGCAACAGCCAACAGCCGTTTTGCCCGCTCCTGACCGATCACATACTCATCGAGCGCTTCCTTGAGAGCCGCAGGGGAAGGCAATTCCTCAAGCGGCGGCGGAGGCGATTCCTCCGGGGTGTTTTCCGTACCGTCAGCGTGAAGAATTTCGTCACACAATGACACACACTCGTTACAGATAAACACACCGGGACCCGCGATCAGACGCTCTACCTGGCTTTCGTCTTTACCGCAAAACGAACACTCGATCCGCATCTGGTCGACACCGGACGAACGGCCGCCTTTTCCTTTGCCGCCCTTTCCGCCCTTGTCTCCGTTGTCAGGCATGTCTTACCCTCTCTTTTCCATGACATGGTCGATCAACCCGTATTTGACGGCCTCTTCGGACGTCATCCAGGTGTCGCGATCCGTATCGACCGCGATCTTTTCGATCGGCTGTCCCGTCCGTTCGGACAGGATGGTGTTGAGCCGCTGGCGGATGCGCAGGATATGGGCGGCCGCGATCTGAATGTCGGAAGCCTGGCCCTGTGCGCCGCCGGAAGGCTGATGGATCATGATCTCCGCGTTGGGAAGCGCGAAACGCTTGCCGGGTGCGCCGGCCGCAAGGAGGAAGGCGCCCATGCTGGCGGCCATTCCCATGCAGATCGTCTGCACGTCGGGCTTGATGTGCTGCATCGTGTCATAAATCATCATACCGGAGGTGATTTCGCCGCCGGGACTGTTGATGTAAAACTGAATGTCCTTGTCAGGGTCCTCCGCGGCCAGAAAGAGCATCTGCGCGGTGACCAGGCTGGCCGTGACGGAGTTGACCTCCTCACTCAGCATAATGATCCGCTCTTTCAGCAGGCGGGAAAAGATATCATAGGAACGTTCTCCGCGATTGGTCTGTTCTACGACGATCGGTACCAGGCTCATATTCTTACACTCCTTCCATACCGCAGCGGTTGAAATACGCCCACCGGGGGCGACGGCCGCTGCCGACAGGTTGCGTATTTGGATTACAAATACTATACGCCCAATGTCAAAGAATGTCAAAGGCGTATATTTTCTGCTGTTCCGTTACGCTTGGGTCCACCTCTCCAGGAAGCATTTCCGGCGGGAGAGCAATCTGCCCGTCCGCGATGGAAAGCCTATCGGTTCAGGCTTCGGGTTCCGTTTCGGGTGCGGTCCCGGACGCTTCGGCCGGCGCGGTCGCCACCGCTTTTCCAGCAAGCATCTCCACTGTTTTGCGGACCGCGATGCTGTCCCGGACGTAGCTGTTTTCTCCGGCGACCATACGCTCGCGGATGTCATCCGCCTGGAGACCGTACATCTTGGCCATCCGCTCGACTTCTTCCTCGATCTCGGCATCCGTTACTTCGGTCTTTTCCGCCTTGACGATGGCGTCCAGCACCAGATTGGTGCGCACCCGTTCCTCGGCGGATACGCGGAGTCCTTCACGGAACTCTTCGCGCGTCTTGCCCATGTATTGGAGATAGGTATCGAGCTCTATGCCCTGATAACGCATTTCCATCGACTGGCTTTCGATCATGCTGTCGAGTTCGTTTTCGATCATGACGTCGGGTACGTCGACAGATGCGTTGGAAACCACCGCGCGAACCACATTGTTTTCAAACTCGGCTTTTGCGCGGGTTTCGGCACCTTCCGCCCGTTTGGCCCGGATACTCTCCCGATAGGCCTCCAGGGTATCGAATTCGCTGACATCCTTGGCAAACTCGTCGTCCAGCACCGGGAGTTCCCGGAATTTGACAGAGTTGATCCTGACCTTGAATACCGCCTTCTTCCCTTTGAGCGACTCGTTGCCGTAGTCTTCGGGGAATGTGACGTTGACCTCACACTCTTCGCCCGCGGATTTGCCGATGAGCTGCTCCTCAAATCCCGGGATGAAAGTTCCGGAACCGATACGCAGGTCGTACTCGGACCCCTTGCCGCCTTCGAACGCAACGTCGTCGACGAATCCTTCATAATCGATGTTGGCGGTGTCGCCGTCCGCGACCGCGCGGTCTTCAACCGGAACCAGACGGGAGTTTCGCTCGCGTACCCGGTTGATCTCAGCTTCGACTTCCTCTTCGGTAACCGGGTATTCCGGCCGCACGGCCTCAATACCCAGGTACTGTCCAAGCGTCACCTCGGGGCGGACCGTAACCGTCACGGTAAACGACAGTCCCTTGTCTCCGCCGATCGAGGTAATGTCGATCTCGGGACGGGAAACCGGGTCGAGACCGTGTTCCTCGATCGCCGCCTGATAAGCGGGATTGGCAGCGAGGTCGATGGCGTCGTCATACAGAACCCCCTCGCCGTAATATTTTGTTACAAGACCCATCGGGGCCTTCCCTTTGCGGAACCCCGGCACCGAAAAGCGCTTTGCGTTTTTCGCATATGCCTGCGCCAACGCCCCGCGGAAATCCTCCGGCGAAACTTCGATGGCGAGTGTTACAACGTTGTTTTCTTTTTTCTCCACTGTCGCGCCCATGATTGCCTCCGTAGATCCAGGGGATCCGGATCTTTTTTGCATAGTCTTCCAAAATGCTTGAAGAGTATATCACACGCCTGCATAGAGAACAAGCAAAACCACCGGTGCGCAAAGCCCTGGTGATTTCCTTTCGTTACCTTGAAATTTGCGGCAGCCGTGCTATGATGAAAGCGAACAATCGTTCTTATTCGAGGGGGGCTTCACCAGTGGATCCCGTGGTTTTTCATTCTGATCTGAACAATTTTTACGCCTCGGTCGAGTGCCTGCACCGCCCGGACCTGCGTCACCTTCCGGTCGCCGTGGGCGGCGATCCGTTGCTCCGGCACGGGATCGTACTGGCGAAAAACAACCTGGCAAAAAAGGCAGGCATACGGACGGGGGAGGCTCTGTGGCAGGCCCGGCAGAAGTGCCCCGGGCTGGTTGTTCTCCCGCCCAACTACCCTTTGTAT
This sequence comes from uncultured Oscillospiraceae bacterium, assembly GCA_964492455.1. Taxonomy (GTDB): domain Bacteria; phylum Bacillota; class Clostridia; order Saccharofermentanales; family UBA5734; genus JAAYKS01. The sequence continues at coordinate 524 of CAZBKR010000182.1, read as the reverse complement.
CTGCGCGTCGCGCGCAAAGCGCGCGCGATTTACGCGGACTACACCGACCGCATCGAGCCGTTCGGGCTGGATGAGGCCTGGCTGGACGTCTCGGCTCCCGACCTCACACCGGAAGAGGCCGCGCCGCTCGCGGACCGTATCCGGGACCGCATACGGGAAGAGCTCGGCGTCACGGCTTCCATCGGCGTGAGCTACAACAAGATCTTCGCAAAACTCGGCTCCGACATGAAAAAACCGGACGCGACCACCACGATCCTCCGGGAGAACTACCGCGATACCGTCTGGCAGCTGCCGGTGGAATCGCTGCTTTACGTCGGTCCCGCGACCACCCGCAAACTCCGGCGGATCGGCATCCTCACGATCGGGGAACTGGCCTCGCTGGATACCGGCTATCTGCACCGCATGCTGGGCAAATGGGGCGAGGTCCTCCACCAGTTCGCCAATGGCGAGGACCGCTCGCCGGTCGCGCGGACCGGCGAAGAGGATCCGATCAAAAGTGTCGGAAACAGCACGACGACCCCGCG
>CAZBKR010000181.1:0-4019 GCA_964492455.1 uncultured Oscillospiraceae bacterium | reverse complement strand
TCTTTTGTTTCCCGGGTGACCCGCATCGAGATGATCACGTTGAAGATCGACAGGATCGCGGACACATAGAACACATATTCCGGACCGACCGCGACCCAGGCCCATCCGCCGACCGCGGCCAGCGCGATGGAGACCACGTGGTCCATGCTGATGCCGGTTGACAGGGTCGGGGTGATGTCTTCCGGTACTTCCGCGATCTGCTTGAGGTAGACGACCCGGATCATGGCAAATTGCATGGCCATCCGGTTGATCGCAAACAGGATGAACACCAGAATAAGCGGCCAGCCGGTCTGTGCGAGAGATCCGTCTGAAAATCCGCGGCTGAGCAGCCCATAGGCAATATAGACCGAGATGAACGCGGCTCCCTCGATTGTCATCAGCCGGCCCGGGCCGAACCGGTCGACCCATTTGCCCAGCAGGGGCATAAAGACGATTCCAATGGCCGCGCCGATCACGCCGAGCATCGCCAGGGTGTCCGCTTTGCGGCCCAGCAGTTCGATCAGCACCCAGGGCCCGAATACGACCATGATCTGTTTATGGGCACCGTTGAGGACGGCGAGGATGTAGTAGTTTTGATACCTTTTCTTGAACACCAGCCGGACTTTTTGACGTTTCACGGGTTGCGGACCGACCTGTTTCTGCAGCGCGAGATAGAACACCAGAATCACGGCAAGCAAACCTGCCGAGATCAGAAAGGGGAGAATGACCGGGCTGGAAAAGGAAAAGAATCCATACTTGAAGCCGAAAAAGACCAGGAGTCCCGCAACCATTGTCGTCGCAGTGCGGATACCGTTGAACTGGCCGAGTCGGCTGCCGATCCGGCCATCCTTGACCAGCGACATGCCGATGCTGTCGTTGAGAGGCAGGTAGGTGTGCATGCCTAGTGAATTGATAAACAGGAACACCAGCATGATCGCGAACGGGGGTGTCACCAGGCCCAGGACCGTGATCCCGACCAGCATCAATCCCTGCGCGAGGATCGCCATCCGGACGTCCCCGAGGAAGGCTCCCGCAGAGATCACCACCAGGCAGAGCAGACCGGGGAGTTCCCGCGGGAACTCGATCAATCCGCGTGCCATCGCGTCCACATTGTATACGTCTTTGAAGTAGTTGGAGAAGATGCCGTCGGACAGTCCCATCGCAAGACCGGTGAGTCCCGTGATAAAGAAAAACAGGACGATTTCACGTGGTGTGCGGACATAATTGAAATCGTTGCGCGAGGCGAGACCGACGCTGCCTTTACGGGAACGCGCACGGGGTAGAATCTGTCGCATGGGAGGACTCCTTTGCACAATCCGAATCGAATATTGCACCATCATAGCGGAATCTGCGTATAAAAGGAAGATTTGCTTGCCACACGTTCCCCGGCTGGAGTACACTGTCCGCCGTGAAGAAACAGCATGAACCCTTTATACATGACCGGCCGGCGCACCCTTTCCTGGCGGAGGGAGCGCTTTTTGCGGCCGCGCTGATCTGGGGGCTCTCTTTTGTTCTTTTGAAGAGCGCGCTCTCTATCTGGCCGGCCCACTTCATCCTGGCGGTCCGGTTTACGGGCGCCGCGGTGTTGCTGGCCGCCGTGTTCCGCAAACGGCTTCTGACACACCTGCGACTGGAATATCTGTGGCGGGGTGCGGTCATGGGGTTGTTTCTGTTTGCCGCTTTCAGTGTGCAGACATTGGGACTCCTTTCGACCGATCCCGGGAAAAACGCGTTTCTCACAGCGGTCTACTGCGTGATGGTGCCGTTTTTGCACTGGGCGATCAACCGGGCACGTCCGGATCGTTACAATATCGCCGCCGCGCTCCTGTGCGTCGCGGGGGTGGGCATGGTGGCGCTCCGGCCCGGGTTCGGGTTTAAACTGCTCCCCGGTGACGCACTCACCCTGCTGGGTGGATTCTTTTTTGCGGTGCACCTGGTCGCGGTCGCGACCTATTCCCGGGGGCGTGACCCCTTTGTACTCACAATCCTGCAGTTCGCGGCCACCGCGGTCTGCTGCTGGCTGGTGTGGGGGCTGTTCGAACCGATGCCGGCCGGGATCAACCTGCAGGTCGTGCTTGAGGTCGGATATCTGACCCTGTTCGCGACAGCGATCGCGCTGCTGCTGCAGAGCGTGGGACAAAAACACACCAACCCGGCGGCGGCCGCCTTGATCCTGAGTCTGGAGGCGGTGTTCGGCACCGCGGCATCGGTACTGTTTACCGGCGAACACATGACATCTGTCAAAACAGCAGGGTTTCTGCTGATCTTTTTTGCGGTCGTCCTGTCCGAGACAAAGCTTCGCTTTTTCCGCAGACGGGAAGCTGAACCGCTGCCCTGACTACTGGTGACGGTCACAAATTTTACAAGATTCGTGCAAATGCGCATGGTCTGTCTGTCTGCCGGGTATACCAATCGAACGGAATGCGTGATACCATATCGTGCATAACTATGCGCGGCGCATTGCCGCGGCCGGTGCAGACACACCGGTAAGCCTCGAAAGACGGCAGGAGGAAACAGAATGCGTAAACTTTCAATCCGTTGGATCGCCTTGATTCTGGTGCTGGGAATGTTTGCCGCGCTGGCGGCGGGCTGCGACAAGCAGGCGGCGGCATCCGACAAATTCAAGCTGGCCTGGGAAAGCGAAGAGGCTGAACCGATCGGCGTGACCGTCCACAAAGACGACACGAAGTTTCTCGAAATGATCAATGCCTCGATCGACAACCTCAAGAGCAACGGCAAACTCAAAGAAATTTCCGAAAAATGGTTTGGCGAAGACGTCACTCCCAATCTCACCGAGGGCGGCAATCAGGACGTCACCGTGGATGAGTCGAAAGACATGACCTGGCAGAAGACCAAAATCGTCGTCGCCCTGGATGACTCTTATCCCCCGATGGAATTTGTCGACAACGACGGCAAGACCCAGATCGGATACGACCTGGACTTTGCGCGCGCCCTGTTCGAAGACATGGGAATGGAAGTGGAATTCGAATCCACCGCATGGGACCAGATCTTCAACGGCCTCAACGCGCGCCGTTATGACGTGATCATTTCAGCCACATCGATCACCGAGCAGCGGATGACGGAATTCCTGCAATCCAAGCCTTATGTGGCCAACAAAGTCGTGCTGCTGACCCGCGAAGGCGTCGATGACGTCACCGACATCGCGACCGGGCTCAACGACATGCGGATCTGCTCCCAGTCCGGCACCACCGCGGACGACCTCTGTCAGGAACTGCTGGACAATGGTTCCACGTTCGAATACAGCACCTATGAAGCGGTGAACCTGGCACTCGACGAGCTGACCTTTGGACGTGTGGACGGTGTCATGGTCGACATCGTGGTCGCCCAGTACTACATGGTCCAGAAGAACGGCTGATCCCCCCGCTGATCGTGACGCCGTGCCGGGTCGCCCTTCGCGGGCCGCCCGGCACGGCGTCTCCATAAAACAGGAGGAAGCTCCGAATGTCGTTTTTCCAGAAAATCGGAGAATACCTGCCCGCCCTGATCGAAGGTGCGGGACTTACACTATCGCTCACCGTACTATCGGTCAGCATAGGTTTTGTCCTGAGCATCTTTCTGGCACTCGGGAAGATCTCCCGATACAAACTGATCTCCGCGCCTTGCGGTCTTTACATCTGGTTTTTCCGCGGCACTCCTCTGATGATGCAGTTGTTCTTTGTATACTATGCACTGCCGCTGGTACATCCCGCTTTGCTGATCCAGAGTAAATTTGCGGCGGCCCTGATCGCGTTTTCGCTTAACAGCGGGGCCTATATGGCGGAGATCGTCCGCGCGGCCATCCAATCGATCGACAAGGGACAGCTCGAGGCCAGCCGGGCGCTCGGCATGACTTACGGGCAGGCCATGCGCCGGATCATCATCCCGCAGTCCTACCGCCGGTTGATTCCGCCGATCAGCAACGAGTTCATCATGGTGCTCAAGGATACCGCGCTGGTCTCCGCAATCGCGCTTGCCGATCTGATGCGCCGCACCAATCTGATCCAGACCAAGACCGCGTCCGCGCTGGTCTATATCCCCGC
>CAZBKR010000180.1:0-4072 GCA_964492455.1 uncultured Oscillospiraceae bacterium | reverse complement strand
CTCCCCCGATGTGTTCCGGACGTTTTTCAAACCCTACTACAAAGAGCTGATCGACAGGGCGCACGAGCTGGGGATGCACTTCTGGCTGCACGCCTGCGGCAACATCGAGCGCATCCTGCCGGATCTGATCGAAATCGGGCTGGACGTACTTCATCCCATCCAGAAGTACACCATGGACGAACGGCAAATCGCAAAGTGCTACGGCAAAGACCTCTGCATCTGGGCGGGATTCGACGTGCAGCGGATCATCCCGTACGGCACGCCGGAAGAGGTCCGGCAGGAGGTCCGGTACCTGATCGACACCTATGCCCGCCCGGAAGGCCGGTTCATGCTGACGGCCGGAAACGCGATCACGCCGGACTGCCCGGTCGAGAGTTTGCGCGCGCTGCTCGACGAGGCCTATACCTACGGCTCTTTGCCGCGATCGAATTCGAAGCAGTCCGGGTGATCCTTTCGTCTGCGAGTCAAAAACAAAACGCAAACAGCGTGACCAATCCATTAAAGTGAAACCGGGAGGAACTACGAGTGGAACAAATCTATGTGAACCTGAACACTCCCGGGGGCGAGGTGGACCCCAAGATCTTCGGACATTTCTGCGAGCACGCGTTCGGGAACATCTACGGGGGCATGTACGATCCCGGGAGTCCGCTGGCACAGGAGAACGGGCTGCGCACGGACGTGCTCGACCTGCTGCGCCGGGTCAAACCTCCGGTTCTGCGTTATCCGGGCGGCAATTTTGTCTCCAACTACCACTGGGAAGACGGCATCGGGCCGAAGTCTGACCGGAAGCGGGTCTTTGAGTACGCCTGGCTCACCGAGGAAAGCAATCAGTTCGGGACGGCGGACTTTATCGGGCTGTGCCGCGAGGTGGGTGCCGAGCCCCTGATCTGTGTCAATATGGGAACCGGGACGGTGGAAGAGGCCATGCACTGGGTGGAATACTGCAACGGCACAGGCGACACCTGGTACGCCAACCTGCGCCGCTCCCACGGGTATCCCGAACCGTTCGGGGTGAAATACTGGGGTCTGGGCAACGAGCCGTACGGGGGCTGGCAGATGAACCACCTGTCCGCCGGGGCGTATGCCGAAAAAGCGTTTGAGTTTGCCAAGGCGCTCAAGTGGGTCGATCCCACCATCCGGCTGATCGCCTGCGGATATGAGCAGTCTTCGGACTGGAACCACACGGTGGTGAAGCAGCTGGGCGGATTGATCGAGTATCTTTCCGCGCACTCCTACGCGGTCGGGTGGGGACCGTTCGAGCGCGGGAACTATCTCCAGAATCTGTCCATCCCGGTCTACATGGAACAGCTGCACAAGCTCACGGTCGCCGCCATCCTGACCGGCCTGAACCTGGGCTCGACCGACATCAAGGTGGCGTGGGACGAGTGGAACGTCAACGGCTGGATCTTCGACGGGGTGAACGACGACCGCTCCTACGGACTGGACAATGCCATCCTCACCGCGCTGATCCTGCAGATGTTCATCCGGAACTGCGACACCGTCGGCATGGCGAACTACTCGACCTTTGTGAACATCAACGGCGCGGTCAGCGTGCACCCCGGCGGCGCGGTCACGCGCGCGCAGTACCCGGTGTTCGAGCTGCTGGCCAACCACACCGGGAAGTACTTTTTCCCCAGCGAAGTCATCGGGGAGACGCTTTCCGTCCCGACCGCCGCGGGTCCGAAATCCGGCCGTCCGACAGAAAACATCAATCTTGCGGGGAGCGGGAAGCGGAAGCAGAAAACCTGTGAGATCGATGTGACCGGCGTGACCGCGACCGGGAACGAAGATGGTACGCTGTACCTGTCGATCGTCAACAAGCATCCCGACGAAGCCAGGGAAGTCCAGATCCATTTCGATCACGCGCCGGGGGCGTACGAATGTATCGCGGCGTATGAAATTCATCACCCCGACCTGCATGCCGTCAACACCGCGGAACAACCGGACACAGTCGCCATCCGTGCGGCCGCACGGCCCGCACTGCAGGAGGGCAGCTGGGTGTACACCACCAGGGAGCATTCGGTCAACCTGCTGGAATTCCGTCCGGTTTAGCGCTGGTAAAACGCGGCGTGCCCCGGGGAAGTCCGGAGCGCGCCGCGTGGAATCCGTGCGGTCAGGAAAAACCTCAGAAGGGTCCGCGATCCTACAGGATCAGCGGACGACGGGCCGGATCGTGCCGTCTTCGTTGTAGAACAGCTCGGTGTACTTGACGTTGCGCTGGCTGTCCACCCCGCCGGAGAGCTCGCAGTCGTGGTAGAAGAGGTACCACCGGCCGGCGTATTCCACGATCGAATGCTGGGTCGTCCACCCCGAGACCGGTCCCAGGATTTCGCCCCGGTAGGTGTAGGGCCCGAGGGGGGATTCGCTGGTGGCGTATACGATCCGGTGGGTGGTGCCGGTCGAGTAGGACAGATAGTAGAGGCCGTTGTAGAAGTGCACCCAGGAGCCTTCGAAGAAACGGCGGTCCTCGTCTGACGCGGCCAGAGGGCGGCCCTGTTCGTCCAGGATCTGAACCGGTGCCGGTGCCGCTTTGAACGAGCGGAGGTCATCGGACAGTTCGGCCGCGACGGGGGTCAGCGCGGGTGCGTCTCCAGAGGGGGTGTCGGCGTTCGCGACGTAGCTGCCGGTGGTCCAGCTTTGCAGCTGACCGCCCCAGATCCCGCCGAAAAACAGGTAGGTGCGGCCGTCGCGGGCGGTCAATACGACCGGGTCAATGCTGTAACTGCCTTCGATCGGTTCGGGCTCCGCGACAAAAGGACCCGCGGGGGAGGGGCCGGAGGCGACCCCGATGCGGAAAATGCCCTCCCGGTCCTTGGCCGGGAAGAACAGGTGGTAGCGCCCGTTGAGATACGCGGCGTCCGGCGCCCAGAGCTGCTTTTCCGCCCACGGGATGTCCGGGAGCGCCAGGGCTGCCCCGTGATCGGTCATTTCCGTGTCGTCCGCTCCCGCGGAAAACACGTGGTAATCCGCCATCTGGTACTGGCCGCCGTTGTTGTCCGAGGGGAACACCTGATCCGTGTCGTGGGAGGGATAGAGGTACAGCCGGTCCTCAAATACACGCGCCGAAGGATCTGCGGTATACACATGTGTCACCAGAGGAGTGTGGGGCGCAAGCCGGAGACCGGATCCGGCGGGCGCAGAAGAGGTCGGGGAGGTGGTGGTCTGCTCGATCGTCATGGGGGGTTCCGTTCCTTTCCATCCCGCGCAGCCGGTGAGGCAGAACACCAGCACCAGAAGGAGGGGGGTTGTCAGCGCTTTTCTTGTCATTCTTACTGCCTCGCAAGGGGAGATTCGGTCTTTCCATTATATCGGCTTTCCCTCTTCCTGAAAGCCTTGCATCCGGCTTTTTTTGTTGTGTTACTATAAAAGTGAGTAAGTTATAAATGAAACATTCAGGGAGGTCTCGTATGACAAATCAACTGGATCCGATCGAGCGGCTGGGGCGCCTGACCCTGCCGGAAGGGGTGCTGCCCATGGTGCTGGACACCGATACCTGCAATGAGGTGGACGACCAGTTCGCGCTGATGTACGCGCTCGCGTCCCCCGAACGGCTGCGGGTCGAGGCGGTCTATGCCGCCCCCTATTTCAACAGCCGTTCCACAGGGCCGGCGGACGGGATGGAAAAAAGTTACCGGGAGATCCTCCGTCTGCTGGATGTGGTGCGAAACGACCCCCTCAGACCGCACGCGTTTGACATGCCTGTGCTGCGCGGATCCCCCCGGTATCTCCCGGACGGGCAGACCCCGGTGGAGAGCGACGCGGCCTCCGACCTCGTGGCGCGGGCCTGTGCCCGTCCGGAAGGGGACCCGCTCTATGTCGTGGCAATCGGCGCGATCACCAATGTCGCTTCCGCGATTCTTCTCCGGCCGGACATCGTCCGCCACATCGTGGTGGTCTGGCTGGGAGGTCATTCGCTCTACTGGCAGGACACCCGGGAGTTCAACCTCCAGCAGGACGTCCACGCGGCCCGGGTGCTGTTCGACTCCGGGGTCCCGCTGATCCAGATCCCGGCACTTAATGTGACCTCCCACATGCTGACCTCGGTGTATGAGCTGGAAGCCTGTCTGGGCGG
>CAZBKR010000179.1:0-4098 GCA_964492455.1 uncultured Oscillospiraceae bacterium | reverse complement strand
CTCCGTCAAGGATATAGAACATGTGTTCATCTCTTCCACGTGAATATATCATTATTCGAACACGATTGTCAAACGATTGTTCGCTCGTCCCGGACGATCCGGATCTCTCATGCGGGATCGATCTGCTATAATGGGGAACAGGTTTCACGTTGGATGGTTGATTGCATGAAAAAGAACAGCCCGACCGACTCATCTCTGCCGGAGCCCCGGACATCGGGAACCGGCACCAAACCAGACGCACCGATCGGATTGGAGGTTTCGACTGCATCCAACCCGGATCCGGAAACGGATGCGGGTGTGCTTACGGGTGACCCTGCAGTACAACCAGACAATTCGCGGACGCAAGGTGAGCAACCAGAGCTCGCCGGAACGTTCGATTCTGCCGATATCTTTGAAGCAGATACCCCGACGGGTTCGAATGAAGTAAATAAATTCGAACCGGCAGCGCCTGATCCGGAAGATGCGAATGCAGATGTGATATCAGAAGACGGAGAGCCGCAAGCCACTCCTTATGACGATCAAGCCAATCCGGTTCTCCACAGAGTTCGCGCACCACATGCGACCTGGATCGACAATGCAAAATCCTCTGTTCTGTCTTTTATAAAAAACGATCTTCCCAGCGGGATGAAACGACTCGGGCCGATGTTGTCCGCAGGGGCTACCTCATTCCTGCTTTTCATCAAAGGCCTCTTTTCGAAAAAGGCCCGTTCCATCCGCCGCAGAAAAAAGAAAAGCCGCAATACGATACGGCAGACCGATCGCGAGCGGGTCTACAAGTTGCGGGGCTATACAACGTATGAAAAAGTCATCGCAAAGCGCAAGGCGCAACGCCGGTTCCGGATCGCGCAGCGCATTACCATCACGCTCATGTGTGTCGGTCTCCTTGGCTATATGGCTTTCCGAAACAACCCGTTTACCGACATCGACGAAATGCTGCGTATCATCGGCATCCGCAATTCCGTTGCGATTCCTTTCCATCAGTATGATTTCCCGCTCGTCCTGATTGAGCCCGACTCCGGGAACGGAGGGGAAGGGGACGAGACAGAGGAGACAGAATCGCCTCCCGAGTTGACGACCGAGAATGATTTTGCGCAGCTGGTCAAGGAAAACGGAAGGGAAGACGACCGCTTCTATGTTCTCGCCTATGAAGGAGCCGTTCCGTTGCAGGAAGACCTGGAAAACTGCAGGCTCACTGTAGCCGCTTCGGATTTTGCGCAGTTGACCACCAACCGAAAAGTGGGAACCATCCTGGTATTGCTGCCCAAACAAGGAGATGTCAGTACCTATCGCTTTACTGATGTACGGCAATCCGGAGTCATTGTGGATATCTCGGCACTTCCGATCACCACCACCGGAGGGGCCAGTCGCGTATATATGATCGGATTGCTGTCAGACAAACCGTATCACGGGTACAGTTTCGATGTTACCACCCAGGCTCCCACCCAAAAGATCACTGCCCCTTGATCGTCCGGTGGAACATCAATGGATTGTCGGTTCCCTCTTGTCAAGCAATCCAACCTGTGATTAAATGAGATCCACAATTGAATATGCAACTGCTGGGAAAAGGATTAGTACCCTGTCCAGGCCGTAACAGAGAGTCGCTGGTTGGTGTGAAGCGACACGTACAGGCAGGAGAACTCACCTTGGAGCATACGCACCGAGCGATGATTTGTTAGGCTGCGTCGGGAAGTCGACCGTTATATCGACAGGATATCGGAACCCTTTTGTTCCCGTATCCGTCAGAGTGCGTCCGGTTCCGATCGGACGAAATTGAGTGGTACCGCGGATCAAAGCCATCCGTCTCATGTTTTGAGATGGATGGCTTTTTGTATTCCAAAGGAGGAAAGGATCAGTATGAATTACCGAAAGTACCAGAAGTATCCGACGGTTCCCAGGACATCCCGCAAGTGGCCGGAACATCAGATAGAGCGTGCGCCGGTCTGGTGCAGCGTGGATCTTCGGGACGGCAACCAGGCTCTGGAAATCCCGATGGACCTTGATCAAAAGCTGGCGTTTTTCGGTTTTTTGGTAGAGACCGGATTCAAAGAAATCGAAGTCGGCTTTCCAGCGGCCTCCGATACGGAGTTTGCATTTACCCGCGCCTTGATCGAAAAAGATCTGATTCCGGAAGATGTAGCGATTCAGGTGCTGACGCAATCCCGTCCACACATCATCGCAAAGACTTTTGAAGCGCTTAAAGGAGCCAAAAAAGCGATAGTACACCTCTACAATTCGACGTCAACACTCCAGCGTGATGTGGTTTTCCGCATGGACAAACAGCAGGTGATCGATCTGGCGGTTGCCGGCGCGAAACAGATGCAGGAGACCGTTGAAAAAGACACGTCCGGTACCGAGTTCTGGTTTGAGTATTCGCCGGAGAGTTTCACCGGCACGGAACTGGACTATGCGGCAGAGATTTGCAACGCGGTGATGGATGTATGGCGTCCCGATCTGGGACGTAAAGTGATCATCAATCTGCCGGCCACCATCGAAATGAGCACACCCAATGTCTATGCGGACCAGATCGAAACCATGTGCGAAGCCCTCAAATACAGGGATCGGATACAGGTCAGCCTGCATCCGCACAACGACCGGGGTTGCGCCGTGGCGGCGACTGAACTGGGTCTGATGGCCGGGGCGGACCGGGTGGAGGGAACCTTGTTCGGGAATGGAGAACGAACGGGCAATGCGGATATCCTGGTCCTGGCCATGAATCTGTTCTCCCAGGGAATCGATCCTAAACTGGATTTCTCCCGCATCGATCATGTGGTTTCCGTGTATGAAAACGCGACCGGTATGGCGGTGCACCCACGTCATCCGTATGCCGGAGATCTGGTGTTTACGGCCTTTTCAGGGTCTCACCAGGATGCGATTAACAAAGGGATGGCACGCATCAAGGAAGATCCGCGCGTCTGGGCTGTGCCATATCTTCCGATCGATCCGGCAGATATCGGCAGGACCTATGAGCCGATCATCCGGATCAACAGCCAGTCCGGAAAGGGCGGTGTCTCGTACATTCTCGAACAGAACTACGGATTGTATCTCCCCAAGCCGGTCCAGCAAGTCTTCAGCCTGGTATGTACACGTGTTTCAGACAGCCGGCACGCCGAATTGCTGCCGCGTGAAATACATGATTTGTTTGTTAATAATTATGTAAATATTGTGAAACCGATCCGAATTGACAATTATCAGGAAACTGCCACTGGAGAAAATGAAGTTGCATTGAGCGCTCAGATATCGGTCTCCGGAGAAGAACGTACCATCGACGGGTCCGGGAGCGGGTTGTTGTCGGCGTTCTGTTCGGCTCTCAACAATCATTTCGGTACGCATCTTGAAATCCAGACCTACAGCCAGCACGCACTGGAACGCGGGACACAATCCCAGGCCATCACGTATGTGCAGATATCCAATGGAACCGGAGACAGTTACATCGGAGCGGGCATCAGCAGCAACGTCAGCAGATCGTCATTGCGGGCGGTTGTCAGCGCATGGAACAACTATATCAAAGAAACCGGCCGAGAGATCCAATAGAAGATTGCATATGGACTGATATGATTTGAGTGGTCGGCCCGGAGTGGAATTTTCAGATCCACACCGGGCCGATGCTATGTGAAACGAAGGTAGCTTGAAAAACCATGACAGGATTTGAAGGTGAGATATCAAAATCGATGGAAAGGCTTCAAATTATGAACCAAACCGAAAAACGGGTTTTACCCTCTCTCCAATTAGACAAAACTTATATTTTGTCTAATTGGCAGTGTCAGAAAAAAGGGAGCCGTTTGTTGCCCCCTCTTCTGATGATATGAAAACAAAAGGATCGGATCCCTATCGCAATCAGTCCGCGACCGGCAATGTGGATCCACCATAAGGCATGACCAGCACACTTGCGTCTGCTCCCAGCAGCGCAGTGGCGTCCCGCAGCGCTTCCGTGACAGACGATTTTGGTTCAAAGTGCATGTTGCGAACCAGCTCCTCATCCAGATCGGAAATGAGATAAATGCTGGATTTGCGCAATACCAGTGCGATCGCTGCGGCTTTGTGCGCACCCAGTTGAAAATCACGAGCGATTTCCTCGATCATGAACGACGGATCGTATTC
>CAZBKR010000178.1:3807-4103 GCA_964492455.1 uncultured Oscillospiraceae bacterium | reverse complement strand
TATCCGTGGGATCCCGGAGGAGTTGAATACCCCTGATTTACAGAGTTTGTCCGTCACCGGATATACGTTGAATCCGGTGTTCAGTAAGACCTCCACCGGCCCTTATTCCATAGATGTTCCTTTTGGTACTGCGTCAGTTGCGATTACAGCGACACCAGTATCCTATCTGGCCATGGTGGCTGGTGCGGGAAACAAGGCACTGGCCTACGGTTGGAACAATTTCCCGATCCAGGTCACCAGTCCGACCAATGTCATCAAGACATATACGATCAAGGTCAACCGGGTCGTACCTCCAG
>CAZBKR010000178.1:0-3797 GCA_964492455.1 uncultured Oscillospiraceae bacterium | reverse complement strand
CAATAATATCCTGACAGCGCTATCGGCAGACGGGAGCACCTTTGACCGGCCATTCAGCGACACGGATACCAATCCATATACTGCTGAAGTGCGCTACGACAAGGCGACAACTGTGATTCGCGCATCCGCGCTATCGGAAGCCACGACACTGACGGGAACCGGTGCGGTTGATATTGCGTTCGGTACGCATGATTATCCGGTTAAAGTGAAGAGTTTTTCCGGAGCAGAACGCACCTTTGTGCTGCGGATCACGCGGCCGATCCCCGTACCGGACCGGGGGAGCCTGAACCTTTCCGAGAACGGTATCCTGACCGGGATCCAACCCGGGATGACGGTTGCCCGGATCAAGGAACTCGTCAAAGCGGAAGGGTGTGAAACGAAGGTGTACCGCTCCGACGGCATTCTACTCGAAAACGAGGCACTTGTTGGAACCGGGTGTCTGATTCGTGTAACTGTGGGTGGAGAGACCGTCAGCGATGATATTGCAGTCATTTTCGGGGATGCAAATGGGGACGGACTTATCAATGCTGCGGATCTGACAGTTTTAATGAGGAGCATTTTAAGGATCCGAGTAGTGAGTGGTATCTATGCAACAGGCGGTGATTCAAATCGAGATGACCGCATAGATGCCGCTGACTTAACCATTATAAAGAGACACATTCTCAATATGCTGACTATTACGCAATAATGAGGAGATTTATGAACAGAAAGAATTTATGGTCCGTCTGTATTCTACTATTTTGTATCTTTATAATATTTCCTCACGGCATTAGGGCAAGAGAGGGAGCAAACTTTACCTACACAGCCACTGCCAGCAGTACTTCTCTCGGATCAGAGATCATTGTGACAGTTACCGCTTCCGGAGTAAGGGATTTGGCTGGATTCAGTCACTTGGAATTATCGTATAATCCTGCTGTTTTCCAGTGCACAGGGGTATCAAATCCTCCGACAGGAGTAATTTTTGAAATCAATAAGGACGCGAATCCCATTCAACTCCTTGCTTATGCTGGAGCGGGATATATCCCAAGTAACAATGGTTCTGCAACTCTCTGCTCATTCTCATTCAAAGCCATTGGTTTCGGTACAGGCGTTTTTTCTATGAATAATCACGGTTACGTAGTGGATAATGAAACGGCTTCTAGTATTGATGTTTTCTTAATAGGGGGCAATGTATCCGTCACCGTCGTCACTCCCACCCCCACCCCGACCCCGCCCCCGGCTGAACCGGTCGATCCGGCCGCGATCCAGAGCGGACTTGCCTCGGTGACCGTGCTTGGAACCTCGATCGAGTTCGAAGCGCCCTATGAAAGCATGGCGGCGTTTATCACGGGACTGGAAGACCTCCAGCGCTCGCTCGCGGTCAAGAACCTCATGGTCAGTCAGACCGAGTTCGGAACCGTGACCGGAAGCATCGCGGTGGATTTCTTCGCGCTGCCCAAAATCTACGACACCTCGGACGACCCCTATCTCGAATGGCCCTATACCGGGGAGTACGGCAAGATCAATCCGTTTGCCGCCCCCGGCTATGACTTGACCTTCAATGTCGGCGCGTATGTGACCGATCCCACCAACCTCGCGGTTTCGATCCCCGCGCTGTCGGAACAGGCGCTGCTCCGTGCCTCCTCCGCGGAAACCGCGGGTGTCAATCTGGTGATCACCCCCGCGGCCGGCGGCTTCGGGTGTGCCGTCCAGATCGGCGAAGCGGTCTATCCCGCGGCAGGCAGCGTCACGGTGACCTCGGAGGGTCCTGTGATCCGGGTACTGGTTACCTCGACCCAGCGGGTCGGAGCGGCCGACCTGTCGGGCATCACGCTCAATGTCTCCAACACTTCAGAACTGCCGGTGATGGTGATCGTGGTCGGAGACGACGCGGTCCTGCCGCGGATTGCGGTCGGCACACTGGAGGGCAACGTATCGGTCCGCTGACCATGCTGAACGATTTCAAACCAGCGTACCCGCCGGATGCAACCGCTGACAGCGGTACAAGCGGCGTCGGGACGACAGGGAGGAACACTTGATCGGTCTTGCAGATGGGATCTTAACCGCAACGTTTATGAGTGACAGCCGCCCCGCGCGATTGCTGGGCGGGGTGATGGACTGGCTGGCCAACGCGGACGCCGGGCTGGTCGGCACCGTATTCGCGGTGCTCATCCCCGTGGTACTGGTTGCCTCGCTGCTGTACTTTGACCTGTTCGGACTCGGGATGATCCTGCGGGATCTCACCCGCGCGGTCCGCGGTATGGAAGACATCGGCAACATCGATCCCGCAACCAAAATGCAGGAGGCGGACGATCTCTTTGTCGAGGGCGATGCCGCGGGGCCCCTGCGCAGGGAGCTTGGCGCCGCCTGGTCCCGCGCGCTGGTCCGGTCCCGCTCCGGCAAACCGCCGGAAGCTGTCAAAAACATCGCGTCGGCCTTTGGAGAAGCCCCGGTGATCGGGGTCGCCGCCCGCCGGCGTCTCGCCCAGTTGGTTCCGGTTTATCTTTTGATCACAGGACTCGCGGGGGTGAGTCTGTACCTTGTGATCGCGGTGTCTCGCGCCGGGGCCGCCCGGTCGGTCACCCTGGGGGACGCGCTTTTGCCGACCTTCCCCGCGATGGGCGGGCTGTTGCTGCTGACCCTGTTGTGTCTTCTCATCTGGCTGATCGTCGACCGCACGCTGCTGCACGCCGCCAGCCATCAGCTGGTCCGGCTCCAGAACCTGCTGTCGGAGACCCTGCCCGTCCTCGATGAGGCGGATCTGCTGGGTGTATTGCTCGAAGACCAGAAAACCGTCGCCAAAGCGATGGAGACCATGGGCGCCGAAATGCCGGTGCAGTTCCGGACGTTGCTCCGGGACGAGTTTGCCCCCGCGCTGTTCGAGAGTTACCGGCAGTCGATCAACGACCATCTGACCCCGGCGATCCGGAGTGTGGTGCGGACGGTCGAGTACTTCAGCGACCTCAACGTCAAAACCCAGGAAGAGGGTATGCGCATTCTGGCCGACCGGTTCTACCGCAGGCTGGACACCCTGTTCGTGGAAAACATGCGGGAACTGAACGAACAGACCCGCGGGCTGATCACATTGCAGGAGAGCAACGGACGGATGCTCGAGACACTGCAGTCCAACAACCGCGCCGCACTGCTCCTGCAGCAAAACGTGAACCGGGAAACCATCGAAACCACCCACGCGCTGGAGGAGTCCCGCTCCCGTCTCAGCGAGACCACCCGCATCTACGACGAAACCCTCGCCAAGACCGGGGAGGTCGCGGCCTCCCTTGCCCGCGCGCTGGAGTCCGACCGCGAGATGGTGGAGAGCCTGCGCGAAGAGCAGACGAAACTGCAGATTGCGACCCGTGCGCAGATGTCGGTGATCGCGGAAGAAGCCCGCCAGATGACTGAGCGGTTCCGCGAAGACCAGAAAGCGCAGCAGCAGATCAACAACGAGTATTTCGCAGGCATGACCGAGCAGGCGCACACGCTGTCCGAACGGTTCCGCGAGGACCAGAAAACACAGCAGCAGGCCAACGAAGCCTACCTCGCGAACCTGGCCGACCGGATCCACGAGCTCATGGAGCGCTTCCACACCGAACAGTCCGCGCTCCAGGATGCCAACAACGGCTATCTCGCCGCGATGGGTGAGCAGACCGGACGGTTGCAGGAAGCGCTGCAGACCCTCAGCGTCGGGTATACCGACACGATGTCGGCCCAGACCGAAAAGGTCAACAGCGCGCTGCAATCCCTCGGCAAGGAATACATCGAGACCATGAACCGGCAGATTCTCCAGATGCAGGACGACCTGCATTCCGCGATCCAGG
>CAZBKR010000177.1:0-4108 GCA_964492455.1 uncultured Oscillospiraceae bacterium | reverse complement strand
TGCGATGCCCGAAACGGGCTTGACATCGGAGCAGGGGAGGCGATCCGATGCTACCGGTGAAGCGAAAAATGAGCGGCTGGATGTCGCGATGGACCAGATCCGACGCCGTCTCGGAACCGGTGCGGTGGGGCGCGCTTCGCTGCTCCGTCAACCGAACAACCATCAAACGGGAGATGCCGAACATAACGGGGAGAACCCGAATGATGCGGGAAGAACGCAGGTTTGAGACGGCCGGAGAGGGAGAGGATTGTGCTGTTTTGCACGAATTCGGTTCTCTGGTGCTACGATCTTGACATCCCCGCGATTAGGGGGGAAACTGTTTAGTAGTACAAGTATATCCTGCCGTTTTCACTGTCACAGATTGTACAAGCGAAGGGAGAATCACTATGGATGTACGCAAAACAATGAAGGTCGGATCGGTCTCCACATTCCCCGGCAACCCCTGGGATCTCAAGCTGCCGATGGATAAAATGGCGGAACTGGCGATCAACGGAGCCATCAAGTACGGTCTGGATTGCGCGCAGATCTTTGCGCTGCCGAACATGCCGGACTCTTACTATGAATGGATCCGCAGCAACTGTGAAGAGCATGGGATCGAGCTGGACATCGGAGCGACGATGAGTCTGTTCGACCTGACCGGAGAAAATGGCGATAAAGCTCGCCAGGACCTCCTGGACATGGTCGCCGTGGCGAAAAAGCTCAATGCCAAAATCATGCGCCGCGGCTATAACGGGCGGCTCGCATACGAGTTTTCCCGTTACAACAAAGACTGGCCGCTGGAGCAGCACATGCAGCACTTGATCGACAATCTGAAAGCCGCGGAGAAGATTCTGGCTCCGGAGGGCATTTACCTGGCGATCGAGAACCACTGTGACTTCCTGGGAACAGAGCTGGCCGAGATTTTCAAAGAGGTCGGATCGGAATACGTCGGCTGCGCACTCGACACCGGAAACGGATTCACCGTGTTCTGTGATCCGGTGATCGAGGCCGAAGCATTGGCCCCCTACACGATCACGACCCACATGAAGGATATGGTCATCAAACGCGACAGCGGATGGCGCGTTCCCTTCTATCCGAGCGGTTGCGCTCTGGGTGAAGGACATGCCAACGTCGAAAAGATCCTCGACATCCTCGCGGAAAAGAGCCCCTATGCCAAAGGTCTCCACCTGATCGTCGAATGCGGCTGGGTCGAGCCGGTGGAAGGACTCTCCAAGGAAGAAGCAGGACAGCGCAGTCTGGCCATGTATGAGAAGAGCTGGAACTATCTGAAGAAACTGACCGGGAAAGCCTGATCGGAAACAGCGGGACAAGGGCGGTAACAGGCCGCTCCACCCTATGCAACAAAGGAGTAAAACATGAACGAAGTGTACAAAAACGTATTGATCACAGGTGGTGCCGGCAATCTCGGCCGACACGTCTACCAGGAACTCAAAGAGCAGGGATATCAATGCTCCCTGTTCGACCAGACCAGCCCCTCCGAGCAGCGGACACCCTGGCAGCCCGAGCGCGGAACCATGTTCATCAAAGGGCAGCTGACCAATCTGGCGGACTGCATGCGAGCGATTACACTGTCCCGTGCGACCTGCATCATCCACCTGGCAGCGCTGCCGTTCACCTCGGATCAGCAGCCGGGCAGGCAGTGGATGCCGCAGATGTTCCCGGAAGACACCACCATGCAGTCCAACGTGATGGGTACGTACTATCTGATGGACGCAGCTCGTCGGCTGGGCATCAAAAAAGTCATCTTCGCGTCATCGTACTATACGCTCGGCCTGGGATTCCGGATTTCGAACAAGCCCTATGTGGTCGAGTATCTTCCGATCGACGAAGACCATCCGCAGCGTCCTGAAGATACCTACTCGCTCTCCAAGCTGATGGGCGAAGAGATCCTCAAAGCCTATGCCCGCGCTTATGACATCAAGTGCTATGCCCTGCGGCTGATGGGCGTTTCGTACCCTTATCATCCGTATGAGCTGGGTGTCAGTATTGCAGACAAAAAGGCGCCGGACCACCGTGGCGGCCCGAATGGGACGACCGGCCAGTACGCCGACGCGCGCGACATCGCTTATGCAATCGGACTGATGATCGACAAGGACCTGGATGTGGAGTTTGACGTGTTTAATATCTCCACCGACAATGTCTACAAAGAAAGCCCCAAGGAGTATGTCGCCAACCTCCTGCCCGACCTGGTCGACCTGGCCAGGGATATGGGACCTGAGGACGAGCTGATCACCTGCCAAAAGCTCAAGGATACCTTTGGTTACAAACCGAAATTCTCCTGGAGAAACCGCGAAAGCTGATTGATCTTCCAGATATGATCCACAGGGAGGCCGGTTATGCCGGTCTCCTTTTTGTTTCGTTCCCGACGGAAAACCCGGTCGGCCAGATAAGGCCGACCGGGTGATCATCGTCTCTGTTCCGGATACAGGCTGGAAGCTAGATGTCCATGTTCATGACACTGCGGACTTCCTTCAGAGTGGCTTCGGCAATTTCACGTGTTTCACGGATCCCCTCACGCAGCACATCCCGGACCCGCTCCGGATTTTGTTCAATTTCTTTTCGCCGGGCTCGAATCGGATGCAAATAGGCATTCAGACTGTCCGTCAGCAACTTTTTCAACTGTCCGGAACCTCCGTCGCCAATGTGTTCTGCGATCGAAACCGGTGATTCACCGGTACACAGAGAGACCAGCATCAATAGATTGGACACTTCAGGCCGGTTGTCGGGATCGTAGGTGATATGGCGATCCGAATCGGTTTTTGCTTTTTTGACCAAAGCGGCTGTAGTGTCTTCGGAGTCACACAGCAGGATGGCGTTACCGCGGCTCTTGCTCATTTTCTGGGATCCATCCAGTCCCAGTATCAGAGGGGCTTTGCTAAGCAGGGGTTGGGGTTCGGGGAACACCGGGAGGTTGCCGGCGAATCGCTCATTGAATCGACGGGCGATTGTTCTTGTCATCTCCAGATGCGGAAGCTGATCCTTGCCCACCGGTACCACGTTGGCTTTGCAGAACAGGATGTCCGCAGCCTGATGGACCGGGTATGTGTACATACCGGCGTTGATGCTGGTCAGTCCGGCGGATTGGATCTCTTCCTTGACCGTCGGGTTGCGCGCGAGTTCTGCCTGGCTGACGAGTGTCAGGAAAGGAAGCAGCAGTTGATTGAGTTCAGGAACATGGCTGTGGGGGAAGATGCTTGTCCTGCCGGGATTCGGTTCGAGTCCCACAGCCATATAGTCGATGACCAGATTGTGGACGTTATCGGCGATGTTTTCAAAGGTGTCCCGGTCGGTGAGTACCTGGTAGTCAGCGATGAGAATAAACGTCCGCACCCCGAGATCCTGCAAACGTACGCGATTTTGTAAAGATCCGAACAGATGCCCGATATGGAGCCGTCCAGTGGGTCGATCGCCGGTCAGCACACGAAATTCTTGCGGCGACTTAACAAGTTGCGCCTCCAGTTGCCGGCTCCGCTCCACAGCGGCCTCGAATGTTCCGACTTCCTGTGGTTCCTGGTCAAATGGATCCTGCATGATGACCTTCCTTCGCTATCCAGTCCACACGAGGCAGACATGATTTCCTTCGTTATCATATATAAAAACACCGGCTTTGCCTATACGGAAAGGCAAAACCGGTGTGACTCGACCTCTTTGACTGCTGTCTACTCGAGCCAGATCTTTACGTTTTCTCCTTTTTCGGAGACGATATCCATGATCTCTCCCTCGTCGTTGTCCTCGATCATCTGCTTGACTGCACTTCCCAGTTCGTCCCAGTCGAGGCCGTTCGTATCCCAGGAGGCATCGGCCCCGTCGGTCTTTTTGGTGAAATACTTCCCGACTTTGACCCCTGCGGTGATGAGTCGGGCGGGGATTTTGATGTTGACGTTGTCCCCTTTCGGCGAGGTGACAACGATGCGGAGCCGTCGTTTCCGCTTGCCGTTCACGGATCCGGCATCCACGTCCGGAGGGGGCGGGAGGGGCGGGACAGATTTTGCGGTATTGTCCGTCGGACCCAGCGCTTCGATGAGCTGGGCAGCCTGTTCGGCAGTAATCTGTCCTTCCTGCAGCATGGCAAGTACTTTCATGACTTCTTCATTCATCGGAATTTCCT
>CAZBKR010000176.1:0-4122 GCA_964492455.1 uncultured Oscillospiraceae bacterium | reverse complement strand
CGTAGGCCAACGCGGACCCGGAACCGATGTCCAGCCCGCGGAACTGATCCCGGAATGCGGGCTCATCGATCCGGCCACCCAGTCCCGGCGTTTCGTTCTGATCCGTAAACACGACGCCGAGCGTTGTCTTGAGATCCGCCGTGACGGCCAGATACCCATGGATGGCTCCCCAGAGCCCGGCACCGGTGAAAGGCACCGCATACCCGTCCACCGCACCGGCATCGTCCAGGCGCGCATAGATTTTGCGGTCATCCGATTCGATCAGCGAGACATACTGTGTGAATCGTTCTTCGATTTCCGCGGATGTGCCGGAAGTGTCGAGCGCCAGCGCGTCCAGGATCGCCTTCTTTTCCGCGCGGTCTTCGTTGGCCTCGATTGCCGGTTTGTAGTAGTAGTTGGTAAACCCCAGTGCTGCGCTCAGCACGACACTGAGCAGCAGCATGAACAGTACGGTGTACAGATAGCTGTTTTTCATGCTGTCACCTTCTTCGCGGCTTTCCGTTCCTTGATGGCGGCTTTTCGCTCTTTGACCTGCCGGTCGATCAACGGGGCGAACATGTTGCCCACCAGGATGGAAAACATGACTCCTTCCGGAAAGAGTGCGAACGTGCGGATCAACAGGACCGTTCCCGCGATCAGGGCAGCGTAAAGCACCTGTGCGGTTTTGTCCGAAGGTGCGGAAATCGGGTCGGTTGTCATGAATACGCACCCGAACAAAAATCCGCCGGACAGGAGAGCGGACAGGGGATCGGCAGGTGACACACCTGTCAGATACAGCACCGTTGCGACGACTGTAAAAGTCGTCACACAGGATAGCATGATGCGCCAGGAAGCGGTTTTGGTCAGAAGTAGGTACACCGCCGCACAGAGGATGAGCAGCGCGCTGGTTTCACCCGCCGACCCGGAAATGAAACCCAGAAAGAGCTTGCCGTAATCGGTCACCGTACCGGATCCTTTGAGCAAGGCCAGCGGGGTGGCCATCGATACGGCGTCGACGTTGCTGGCAAAGTGCGCGAATCCCCCGGGGAAGCTGGTATAAGGGGTCGGCCAGCCGGTCGTCAGATAGGCCGGAAACGAGATGAACACAAAACACCGGCCCGCCAGTGCCGGGTTGAAGATATTGCGCCCGAATCCCCCGAACACCCCTTTGCCGAAAAAGACACCGAACGAGATCCCGATTACAGCCACCCACCAGGGTGTGGTCGCGGGGAGGGTCAGCGTAAACAGCAGGCAGGTGACCAGCACAGCTTCCGAGACTTTCGCCTTGCTCCCGCTGATCAGTCGCATCGCGGCATATTCGCACAAGATGCCTGCGGTCAGGACCACTGCCAGGAGCAGTAGCATGTGCCACCCAAAAAGGAAAACGGAAAAAACAAAAATCGGAAAAAGACTGATCAGGACGCGTCGCATGATTTTTTGCTTCAGTACGTACGTGGATAGGTTCATACTCACCCTCCCCGGAAAGCACGCAGATACAATATGAACTTATGCTACCATTTTTATCCGGTCAATGAGCAAAAGAAAGGGAAGGTCCCGCCGGAACCATCGAGAAATGACAGATTGCAATAGGGTTGCCTTCCCGTTTTGTCGAAGACGCCGATTGCAATATGCGGTTGACTTCTGTTCGCGATGCGTTCAAATTGAGGAAGTGTCCACATGGGCAAAAGATGCCTTTTGCCAGACGCAAGACGGGAAACGAGGAGTGACATGGAGAGCATCCGCAGTACAGCCAAGGCGATCATCGTCCACGAGGGCAAGGTGTTGTTGAACCGTTGCCGGGACCCCTATAACGGAGAGTATTATTCACTGCCGGGCGGCGGGCAGAACCAGTACGAAGAATTGCAGGACGCAATCGTCCGGGAATGTCTGGAAGAGACCGGGTATACCGTCGTGCCGGTTTCGCTGGCGGCTTTGTGCGAAGAGATCTGTGAAGATCCCGGGTTCCGCGAGCGCTATCCTGAGTATTCCCATAAGATGTACCACATCTTCCTGTGCAACCTGGCACATGAGAGAAGAGTCGAACCGACCGAAACCGACAGCATGCAGCTGGCGACGGAATGGATCCCGATTGACACCCTGGAGGGGATCCGGCTCTTGCCGGAGGCTCTGAGGCAGGGCATCCGCTCCATCCTGCAGGGAGGTCCGCCCGCCTTTCTGGGCTCGGAACACGTCCCCTATAATCACGGGTAGTGCACCAGGCAGATCGGGGAAGAGGCGTCGCGGATGACCAAACCACGCTCGCGCAATGGTGTCTCGCGTTTGCCTGTGAGCTGGAAATACGGAGGGCTTGTCGGGGTATCAGGAGGGACATCACATGGTAGAAGTCAGAATCGAACAGAAACCCGCGTTTGTGGTCAGCGGTCATAAAACCTGGATATCCGGCCAGGACAACGAGTTGTTCGGCAGATTCTGGGAAGCCGCGCATCGGGGCGGACTGGTGAACCGGTTGAAAGCGTTGTCCGCCGATCCCGCCATCAGCGTGACAGGGGCCCAGGTGTTTGGGGTGTCCTGCGTGGGGGCGGATCCTACGGACCGTGCATTTGATTTTTTCATCGCCACGGAATGTGAACCGGTGGATGATCTGGAAGCGGTCTACATCCCTGCCTGTACCTGGGCTATTTTTTCGAACCGGGGCACCCTGCCGATGTCATTGATCGAAGCGGAGATGACCGCGTTTACCGAATGGCTGCCGGCATCTGACTACCGGCACGCTCACGCGCCGGAACTTGAGGTGTATCCCGACCGGGACGACGCGCTGGTAGAGTTCTGGCTCCCGGTGGAGCCCAAATCCTGAGAGCTCGCCGGAATCAGTCCTGGTGGTCAAGTTCCATTTCGATCGTTGCAGCCGAAGCTTCGTTCTGCATCTGTTTCAGTGCCTGGTTGAACAGGACGGCGGTACGCCTGTCGTGGACCCAGAGCACCAGTTGCACGGTACAGTCGATCACCAGGATCGATAGACCCAGCGACACCCCCATGGAAACGGAGGTGAGCACTCCTGTGAAAGCGAGGACCGAGAGAATGAGGACCTCAAGCAGCACCAGGTGCAGGACGCTCCGGAAAACGGCCTGCAAAAACGACAGCTCCTGTCTGGAATAATAGACGAAGAGGGGGAGCGAAGCGATCGCGCCAAACAGGAGTGGAGACCAGAAGGCCTCGTATCCAAATCTGGCCTCGGGGACGGAGGAAGTTCCGATCAGGGCCATCGCCGCGGTGATACAGGGGACCGAGACAAAAAAGCTCATCATGACCCGCTTCACAAAAAAAGTTTTGAGGTCCATCTTAACGCCCTCCCAGCACGGCTTGCTTGACCGCGGGTACATACTGTCGCGAGATGATAATTTTTTCACCGCTTTTCATACAGGCGGTGAAGCGTCCGTTCAAGGCAGGACGGATGCAGTCCAGCTGGAGCAGATTGATCACGAAAGACTTGGAGCACCGGACAAAATGCCGGTCGCGAAACGCGTCTTCCAGTTCGTACAGCCGGATCCTGAGCTCGTAGGCATGATGGCGGGTATAGGCGTACACCCGTTCGCCAGCGGCTTCAAAGTAGGAAACATCGGAGAGGTCGAACACATAGGTCCGATCTCCGATGTTTCCGGAAAGGGTCGTGTCCAGGGTCAATGCGTAGGATCGGAGGCGCTCGATGGCCGGTGTGACCGCGATACATTCGATGACCAGCCGCTCGGCGGTCTTATCCTGGACTGACTGGATGACAACTTTCATTATCCATATTCCTTTTCAATGACGGGGGTACCGTTATCTCGTAAAATGCTGTCAAAGAATGAAACCACAATCCCGTTCACGGTTTCAATACATGTGCGCGCATCGGTGGTACCCACACCGAGTTTGTCTGCCAGGATCGGGGAGAAGAGGGGCAGGTCGGTGAAGTTCAGGTGTCCTGCACCCAGATAGACAGTTTCATACCCGGCCACCGCTCCCCGCGTCGCGTGGAAATTGTCGTATCCGTCTCCATCAAACGCCAGCGACGATTCGTAATGGTCTTGTGCGTACACATTGAGCAGCGGGACGGGATAGGGTTCTTCGTTGAGCACCACTGCGCCGTCTTTGAAATCCACCTCTTCCCCGAGCATCGTACCGTCCAGTACGATCACCGCGTCGATG
>CAZBKR010000175.1:0-4139 GCA_964492455.1 uncultured Oscillospiraceae bacterium | reverse complement strand
GGAAGGTCCGGATGCGGGGTCTACTACAGTTCCATTCACGATGTCCAGATTCATGGTTCATTCCTCCTGGCGACCAGCAGATACATCACCGCCATCCGGACGGCAACCCCGTTCGTTACCTGCTCCCGGATCACCGACCGATCGGATTCATATACGGTGGTCGGCATTTCCACCCCGTGGTTACAGGGGCCCGGATGCATTATCAAGGCATCCGGTTTTGCATGAGCCAAGGCCTTTTCGTCAACGGCGTAAAAGGATGCGTATTCCGCGATGGAAGGAAATAATGCGCTCTTCTGCCGTTCCAGCTGGAGCCTCAGCGCCATGACCACATCCGCGCCGTCACACGCTTCCTGTACCGATCCGCAAAGATGAACACCGGTCTTCCCGATCCCCGGAGGTATCAAGGTCGCCGGACCTGCCACACGAACACGGGCGCCCATTTTGGTCAACCCGTATGCATTGCTGCGCAACACCCTGCTGTGTGCGAGGTCCCCGATGATCGCGACCTCCAGCCCGTTGAACCCGCCTTTTTTCTCCAGCATCGTGTACATATCCAGCAGTGCCTGGGTGGGATGCTCGTTCATGCCGTCGCCTGCGTTGACCACCGATGCTTCAACCATGGATGCGATCATATGCGGCGCACCGGATTGACCGTGCCGCATGATCAGGATATCTGTCGCCATGCTGTCGATGGTTCTGGCAGTGTCGATCAAGGTCTCGCCCTTCCCGACGCTCGATCCGGAAGCGGCAATATTGGCGGAGGCGGCACCCATAAATTTTGAGGCCATTTCGAACGACAGGCGCGTCCGGGTACTGTTTTCATAGAAAAGGGTGATGACCGACTTGCCCTGCAGATGCGTGGTCTTTTTGCTGGGAGACGAAAGCAGCTTTTTCATAGAACCGGCAGTCTCCAGTATCAGGGTAAGATCCTCTGCCCCGATATCTTGCAGCCCGAGCAGATCTTTGGCAGCCAATCTCATATTATCCGTCCTTTTCCGCCAGATGTTCGCGGTCACACAACACAACCTGATCCACTCCGTCGAATTCCGATACCTGTACATGGATGAGTTCCGAACGGGAAGTCGGGATGTTTTTTCCGATGTAGTCCGCGCGGATCGGAAGTTCCCGGTGTCCGCGGTCGATGAGAATGGCCAGCTGAATGCTGGCAGGCCGTCCCATGTCAAACAGCGCTTCAATGCCCGCACGCACCGTGCGGCCGGTATAGAGGACGTCATCAACCAGGACAATGTGCTTCCCGTTGATTGCAAACGGGATCGATGTTCCCTTGACCATCGGGTGTTCCGCCAGCATGCTCAGATCGTCCCGGTAAAAGGTGATGTCCAACTCCCCCTGAGACGGCATCACGCCTTCGATCGTTTCGATCGTGCGGGCCAGTCGTTTCGCGAGCGCGACGCCTCTGCGTTGAATACCGATCAGGCAGACGTTTTCCGCTCCACGGTTTTTTTCCAGAATCTCATGCGAGATCCGGGTCAGTGCCCGCTCCATCGCTGTCGCGTCCATCAAGCGCGCCTTTACATCCATCTCGAACCTCCTGTCTCCTGGCCGGTTCCGCGATTGTCCGGCCGGTTCCGTACCGGTCGTACTCTTTGAGGTCAAAAAAACCTTCCGTCTGAACGGAAGGCTACACGCATATCCCAAAACCGTACACACGGGTCTCCCTCGTGTGTTCATTGGCTCTCTGATACGCCCTTCCAGTCTCACAGGACGGATTAAAAGGCTCTTTTCCCGATGATCATATCGTATTGGTTGACGAAATTCAAGCCGTTGTGATAGGATTTTCCAGTACCTCGGGGATGTGGTGGAACTGGCAGACGCAACAGACTCAAAATCTGTCGATCGCAAGGTCATGCGGGTTCGATTCCCGCCATCCCCACCAAGCAAGTCCTGGAACCCAACGTATCGGTTCCGGGGCTTTTTTTATGTCAATTCCAGGAGACGGACCAGTTCGTCCCACTCCCGGATGTGGAGATGGTCGCATCGCGGCGGGATGTATCCCGATCGGTCGGTATCATCGCTGACAGTGTCGTTGTCGTACCACACCGGATATAGACCGGCTCCCGCCGCCCCTTCGACATCATACTGCGGATGGTCACCACAGAACCACACATCATGAGTTTCCAATCCCGCTTTCCTTAACGCGAGTTCAAACAACATCCGGTTCGGTTTGCGGATGCCATACTCGCTGGAGGCGATCACGAATTCAAATCGACTGTCAGGCAGCAATCTTTGGATTCGCTTGCTCAGTGCGTGTCCCGACCAGCCGATATTGCTGATCACTCCACTGCGGATCCCCTTCTCCGCCAGGCAGGACAGCATGTGCTGTACACCCGGCATCATCGCTCCTCCGGAGGCATGGTCCCAGAAAATCGTCTCCGCTTCCTCCATCGACACAGAGAACGTCAGTCCGAGCCATTCGTTCTTCAGGCGCATACCTGCATGTTCATGGATTTCCATTCCGGCTTCCCTTGCAGGCGCGAAACCGGCAAAAATCCTTGTAGCCATCACCTCTGCCTGTTCCGGAGTCACCCCGCGTGGGTTATCCACGATCTTTTCAAACAAAGCGCGTTCGCCGGCCAGTGTGTCAAAACCCGGTTCGTACAATAACGTTCGGCCGTAATCGAACAGAATCATTTTCGGATAACGCATAGACTCCCTCAATTCAAATGGTGATGCCGTTTCACCCAATAGAAACCGGGGTGCACATTTTCATGGCAGCCCCGGAATTTCTGGACACTCTCTTTCCATGTAAAAAACTATTCGGTATAGGAACCAGCCGCACGATAAACCTCCAGCAGGTTTTCGAGGGGGGTGTCGTTTTGCACATGATTGGCCGGACAGATTACAAGCCCGCCGTTCCCGCCCGCGACCCGAATGCGATCCAGAATTTCATTGCGGACATCCTCGACCGATCCATGAGGCAAGGTGCGCTGGATGGAGACGGTTCCGTGCAGGGTAATCCTGTCCCCATACAATTTCTTGACTTCGCCGACATCCATGCACTCCGGCTGGATGGGGTTGATGATGTTCACGCCGATCTCAATGAGGTCGGGCATGATCTCGGACAGATCCCCGTCACTGTGGAAGAAGATCAGAATGGAAGGATTGACAGCGCGGTACCGCCGGATCATCTCCGCCATCACCGGCTTCTCAATCGCCCTCCAGGCCTCCGGATTGACCAGCATCCGGTCCTGCATCGCGAGGTCGCCATAGATCCCGATGATATCCACGCCCGCCTGAACAAAGCGAATCCCCTTTTCAATCTCATAGGCCGCGTTTCGTTCGGTCAGTTCCCGAGCGAAGTCGGGATCGATCAGCATGTCGCAGAGATAGTTTTCCAACCCGCGCATGAACCACGACACTTTAAAAGGAAGATTGACTCTGCCCAGTAATGCGTATTCACCCTCGAAGGCGTCTACCTTCTTTTTGATTGATTCAACCGATTCGAATACATCCATGGATGGCCACTGGAAGGAATCCAGATCCGTGGTGTCCCGGAACGGGCCGTTGATCCACTGGTCATACAAACCGTTGCTCCCCTGACGATGTACGATCCCCCATGCGTCTTCATAGGTTCCGTCCGGATGCATGATGTAGCGGATGCCGCTCTTCTGCGAAGAACCGCCGAGGACACCGTTCACCTTTCTCTCAAACTCCGGATGGGTCTCTTTGAGCGGGATCTGGCGAAAATCGATGCCAAGTTTGACATATAAATCTTCTTCTGACGGCACCGAGAGGTACTTCATCAAACGATGGGTCACATCCCGTCTCACAAAATAGTCGACAGGGACGCGATCCGGGGTCTCGTGTGCAACGGCTGTCAGCACACGTTGTCTGGATGTCATTCTTTGCACGGTCGTATCCTCCTGCTTGGATCCGGTGGGGGTACTTTACAAGATTATGAAAGGTGAATCGTGTTGTCAATTCTACAGGCACTGATTGACTGAAACCCGATAGAATACGGGGAAAAGAGCCACTTGACGCTGTCGGGTGGATTCAGTATAATTTCGTTTGTCGCGTTACGGTGCTTCTCTGGTCGGATCGCTCGCGATGGTAGGCGTTCAGTGTACGGGCCTTTAGCTCAGTCGGTTAGAGCAGCCGGCTCATAACCGGTCGGTCCG
>CAZBKR010000174.1:0-4147 GCA_964492455.1 uncultured Oscillospiraceae bacterium | reverse complement strand
TTCTCGATCGAGGTGGATGTCGGCTGGGTGCAGATCGCGGGGATCGACCCCGCCCGGTTCATCGAGACGCTCCCGACCGGTGTCGGCGTTGTCCATCTGCGGGATGTCTCCGCGGCGCCGGACTTTTCCAACCGCAGCGTCACGATTCCGGCGGGTACCGGCAACCTCGACTGGCCCTCCATCCTGGAGGCTTGCCGCAAACGCGGGGTGCGCGACTATGTGGTGGAACACAGCGCGAAAGAAGACTCGATGGCCATGGCGGCCGTAGCAGCGGCCAGGATGCTGCCGCTGCTGTAAAACTGAACCACTCGATAGGGAATAAAAATCGCCGGGGACTCCTTGCAGTCACCCGGCGATTTTTTTGAGGAGAATTCTTTAGAGCGTCAGTTAATCGCTCTCTACATCCGTTTTTCCAGAATGAAACTACTTTCCTCCGGATCCTTGGGATTGTCGATCCGGATTACATGGAATCCGCATTTGTTGATATAGAAATGATGGTTGCGCCGGGAAAATCCCGGTGTCTCGGTCTGCCAGACCCGGGTGTCCGGAAACATCGCTTCGACCGCTTTCCAGATGCGCAATCCCATGCCCCGGTTTTGCGTATCGGGATCGACGAAAATGTTCCCCAGATGGTTTACCCCGGTTTTCCGGTTGATCCACACGATCACCGCGCCGACCGTCCGGTCTCCGAACTGGATCCGGAACGCGGTCGAGTGCGGGTGGAGTCCCCATTTGCGCAGGAACTCCCCGTTGTCATACCCCGGAGGGCCGCCGCATTCCCTGCCCAGATGGATCCGCGCGTCCTCGTCGAACGCCCGTTTCATGATCCGGGTGAGCGGCTCAATGTCCTCTTCCTGCAGTGGATGAAACGTCAATGGTTCTTCCTGGTTCATGATCGCCACCTCCTGGATACAGGATAGCGGATGACGCGACGTCAAAGTCAACGCCTATCTGTATAGCATTACAACGTGTGTGGTTTTTTTAAGGCACGGATCTTGAGTGCGATTTCTCCCTCATTCATGGCGAGTTGGTCGCCGATGTCTACTAGCTCGATTTAAACGAACTGGATGATTGACAAATCATAAAGCGCAAAGAGCTCGGAGTCAACCGGCCTTTGCGCTTTTATAGATATCAGATGACACAGGGTGGCGTTGATGTCGCGCCTTTATTCACTCGAAATAGACCGGTTTTCCGGTGCGGGCGGATTCGTAGATCGCCTCGAGGATCTCGGTGACGACCAATGCCTGCCGGGGTTGGACGAACACGTCTTTGTCGTTGCGCACCGCGTCGATCCACATCGCGGCCTCCCGTTCGGCAGGGGACAGGTTGCTCGCGTCGTAGAAGTCGACCCCTTTGCCCTGGGACGGTTTGACGGTGGTGAGCGCGCCCATCCAGGCCTTGTTGATCCGCAGCCCGTCTTCCATGTCCGCGCCCCCGAGGGTGCCGCACAGGGTGGTTTTCGCTTCTTTGACGTCCAGCGTGTTGAGTGCCCAGCTGGACTCAAGCAGGATCAATGCGCCGTTTTTCATCGTGATGTAGCCGAACGCCGCGTCTTCCACGGTAAAGATGGAAGGATCCCAATCCCCCCAGGCATTGCCGGTTTCGGTCTGTTCCGCGAGTTTCCGGAAGGTGGTTCCCACGACCATTTTGGGTTCATAGTTGCCCATCGTCCACAGGGTCAAATCGAGCGCGTGGGTCCCGATGTCGATCAGCGGACCACCGCCCTGTTCCTCGGCGTTGAGGAAAACGCCCCAGGTCGGGACCGCCCGGCGGCGCACCGCATGCGCCTTTGCGTAGTAGATCTCGCCCAGTTCGCCGCGATCAACCGCTTTTTTCAATAGCAGGGAGTCCGCCCGGTACCGGTTTTGGTACCCGATGCACAGCTTTTTTCCTGTCCGTTCCGCGGCGGCGACCATCGCACGGGCGTCCGCGGCGGTCTTGGCCATCGGCTTTTCACACATGACGTGTTTGCCGGCTTCGAGTGCCGCGACCGAGATCTCGCTGTGGGAGCGGTTGGGCGTGAGCACGTGGACGATGTCGATTGACGAGTCCGACAAGAGGTCGCGGTAATTGGTATAAACCGACGCGTCCTCTGCTCCGTACTTGGCAGCGGCCTCGCGCGCCCGTTCCTCCACGATGTCACAAAACGCGACCAGATCGACCTGGTCCGTCAGGCGGGCGAGGGAAGGCATGTGCTTTTGGTTGGCGATGCCGCCGCACCCGATGATACCGATCCGGAGCTTGTTAGCCATGGGATTGCCTCCTTGCGTTGCCCGGGAGCGCGTCGGATAACCGTACGCAGTACGCCGGGAATCTGATACATCGATCATACCCGATTCAAGCCCGCACGGGGTACCCTGTCGGACTACTTTTTCAGCTTAGCAAGTGCGTCATTTACCAACGCAGTGATGAGTGCCCCACCCTGCTATTGCTTCAGCTTAGCAAGTGCGTCATTCACCAACGCAGTGATGGGTACCCCGCCCGGCAATTATTTGGATTTACTAAGCTTGTCATTTATTAATGCCGGGTGGGGTGCCCCATCCAGCTATTTCTTAAGGGCAGCAAGTGCGTCATTCACCAACGCCGGATGGGGGGGACATCCGGGGATGTATGTGCCTTCGGTGGACATGGTACGGGTGCAGCTGCCGAAGCGCACGATGTCACCGGCCGCCCCGTCCGGAAGATGCGGGTTCTGGCCGTACACAAAGGTCGTGCCTCTCAGCTGATCCAGCGTCCCGTCCGCCTGACGCCCGTTGAGGTAGGCGCTGATCACATTCTGACAGCCACTGCAGGCATCGCAAGGCAGGATGCGGATGTCCAGTTCCGACAGCTTTTCCTGGTCGAGACTCATGCGCCGGAACGGTCGCTTCACGTCCGCGACTGTCGCTCCCGTCACGACGATGTCAGCGGGGTCGTCCCTCCCGAGTCCGGCCTCGGCCGCCAGGTGGACGTATCCGATCTCGTCGCGGTCAAATCCCATGATCTCCAGGCAGATCCGATCCAGTGCGACTGTGTCTTTGGATGCCAGCAGCAGTCCGAGGTTGACCGGATCTCCCACAACCGGGCCGTCCCCTTCCAGCCCGATCGTCGCGTCCATGACTGTGAGCTCCGGGAGCGTCAGGTGAGACAGATCGACAATGCACTGTTCCAGACCCCATTTGTGGAACCGCTTCTTGTCCTGGGGGTGGATGACCCCTTTCATATTCTTAAGCCCCAATGTCGCACCCAGCGCGTCGTGGGTTTTCATGCAGGGCAGATTGATTACAACGTCAGCCTCCATCCAGGAGCGGGGCATCCGGATGCGTTTGATGTTCTTGCCCATCGGGTTGACGACGTGTTCGTAGGTGTCCTGATGGAAATTTACGATCCGGCATCCGTGCTGCTCCGCCAGCTCATAAAAACCGAGATTGCGGAGTACCGCGCCGGTATCCGCTCCGACCGCGCTGCCTTCGGCGACAACCACTTCACGGGCCCCTGCGGTCCGGCAGAGATCCGCCACCCCGAATACGACCTGCGGGTTTGTAGTCACGCCGGTTGTATACACCCGGTCGAGGATCAGATTGGGTTTGAGGAGAACCCGGTCCCCCGGGGAAACGATCGATTCGATCCCGCCGATCCGGTCCAGCAGGCGGGTCAGAGTGGTCCGCACCGCTTCGAGATCATCGTGCCAGGTACAAGGTTCAATGGAGACGATGGATTGGTTTTTGACAGGCATGTAAAACCTCCGGAACACCGTTTTTTAAGAGCATATCATCCACTTTGGATATTGTACAAAATAGCAGAAAACAGCACGGAATTTTGCACGAAACGGTGCACGCAACCGCAACGGACCCCGACTGATGTAGTATAATGGCTTTGTCTGTCGCGGCCACGAAAAAACGCGGGCGGATCATACGGTATCACAATCCAAAATATCAATCATCGGAGGATTTACATGGAAAAGCTCAAGTATTTTGCAGGCGGTGAATGGCTGGAGAGCAAAAGCGGCGCCTATATGGACGTTTACAATCCCAGCACAGGCGAAGTCATCGCGCAGGCTCCCAATTGTCTCGAGTCCGAAGTGGAGTATGCGATCGAGGCGGCAGCCAAGGCATTTGTCACCTGGTCCGACACCCCGGTGATGCGTCGGGTACAGGTCTTGTTCAAG
>CAZBKR010000173.1:0-4194 GCA_964492455.1 uncultured Oscillospiraceae bacterium | reverse complement strand
ATATAAGTCGTGATGACCGGCATCCCTGTTTTTTCGGCGAACGAGACGCAACGATCACTCGCGCCGGCCAACACGACACCGCCGCCCATGATCAGAACCGGGGCTTTGGCGGTCCGGATCATGTCAAGGGCTTTACGGATCTGTTCCCGGTCGGCAACCGGTTTCTCAATCGGCAGAGGGGTATATGCATCGATGTCAAATTCGATTTCCTTCATCTGGATGTCCAGCGGGATGTCGACCAGCACGGCACCGGGTTTCCCTTCTCTGGCAGTCCAGAACGCGGTTCTCAAAATTTCAACTCCCTGTGTGACATCCGTGATGCACCAGGTTTCTTTGCAAACACTCTTTGCGATCGCGGCAATGTCGACACACTGGAACGCATCCAGGCCCATCTGGGCTGTTACTGCCTGTCCCGTGATGGCGACCACCGGAATCGAGTCGATATTGTTGGTATACAAACCGGTCACAAAGTTGGTTGCCGCGGGTCCGGATGTGGCCATCGCAACCGCGAGCCGGCCACTGGCACGGAAATACGCACCTGCGGCATGGACTGCCGCCTCTTCATGCCGGACTGTATAGTGATGGATGCGCTGACTTTGACCCAGGTAACGGTAAATGCTGTTGATGCTGGCTCCGGGAATACCGAACACATCTGTGATTCCTTCTTTTTCCAGGATCTTGACGACGACTTCACCGAATTTCATCTTCTTCTCTCCTTTACCGCTCCATGAAAGAAATTTCATTATGTGAAATCAGATTCTATATATGTACATTATCGCACAAGCGGCCATTGAAATCGATATACGATAACAAAAGAAACGCCGCCTTTTGGAGAAAAGGCGGAAGTTTCAATGGATAACGAGCTCTTTCACCAATTGAAAAACGGACGACCGCAGAGAATCAAACCGCGCTCATTAAAACCTCCATCACGACAGGGGGTTCTCCTCCAGCCAGTGCGCGGCGCAGGCCGCCAGTGTAGCTGCTCCCAGAGGCAGCACATCTTCGCTGAATCGCACCCGCGGATGGTGGCCACCATAGTCCTGATATGCGGGATCGGGATCGGCCGCTCCCAGAAAGAGAAACACGGAGGGAACCTGTTCCGCAAAGAGAGCAAAATCCTCTGAACCCATCATCGGATCCAGTTCGCAGAACCGTTTTGCAACCGGCGATACCCAGGCGCGGACACGGCCGGCCAGCTCGCCATGATTCACAAGCGGAGGGACCGCACCTTCCCAGACCACTTCACAGGAACAGCGAAAGGTCGCAGCGGTCGCGTGTGCCATTTCTTCGATCCGTCTGCGGGCAAACGCGCGCACGCCCGGATCCATGGTCCGGACGGTCCCCGCGAGCTCCGCATGCTCCGGAATGACGTTGGCCGCAGTACCGGCCTGGAAGGATCCGACTGTGACAACCAGCGGATTCTGCGCGTCGTTTTCGCGCGCCACGATTCCCTGTAATGTCAGCAAAAGATGTGCGCCAGCCTGAATGGGATCCACCGTGGCGTGAGGAGTCGCGCCGTGTCCGCCTTTGCCCCCGATGAGGATCCGGAACCGGTCCGACGAGGCCATGATCACTCCTGTGCCGACGCTGATCACCCCTGCCTCCAGATCCCCTGCCAGCACATGCAGTCCCAGCGCGGCTTCGACATGCGGTGACTCCATTACGCCGGCCGCGAGCATTTTCCCCGCTCCGGTCAAGCCTTCCTCGTCCGGCTGAAACGCCAGCTTGACCGTCCCCGCCAGCAATTCCCTGCGCTCTGTGAGCAGCCGGGCGGCACCGAGCAGGATGGCGGTATGCAGGTCGTGTCCGCAGGTATGCGCCGCGCCGGTGCGTGATGCAAACGAAAGTCCGCTCTGTTCCCGCATGGGCAGAGCGTCCATGTCCGCACGCAACAGCACGGTCCGGCCCGGCAATCCCCCGGCCACCGTTGCGACCAGACCGCAAGGACCGCATTCGACCGGCGTCAGTCCGATTTGTATAAGCCGTTCCGACACATACCGCACGGTCCCGGGGAGGTGGTCACCGACTTCAGGAAACCGGTGGAAGTGGCGGCGGTCGGCTGCCAGTTTCCGGCGGATGCGGTGTGCAGCCTGCAGATATTCCTGCGTCATCCGGTCTTGCGCCGGTTCCCTCACCGGATAAACCGTCCCTGCCGCAGTTCACGCATCGCATCCGACAATTCCTCATCTGCGTTCATCACGATCGTTTCGTGCCACGCGACCGGTTCCCGCAACGATTTGGCAGAAAACACAAGGAACCGCAACCCCTTGTCCTCCGCCCGGGCGACCAGTTCGTCGCCCTTCTGGAACAACACAGCCCGATGCGGTGTGATCACCGGATGTTCTGTGTCGGCAAACCGCCCCGCACCTTCCAGTACATATACAAAAAGATTAGCGTCCTGAACGGTCTCCAGCACCCATCGTCTGCCTGGATCGAGACTCACATCGAGAAACAGCAACCGGACATACTCCCCCATAAAGGGACCTGCCTGGGTTTCATAATGCCCGGATAGAATTTTGATCCGGCTTCCGTCCCGAACGATTTCCGGAACGTGTTTGGACGCGACATCCACCGTACGGGGCGGTGCCATTTTATTCTTGGCGGGAAGGTTGAGCCATAATTGCACCCCGTACATGCGCTCGGTGCCATCCAGGATGCTCTCTTTCTCCTCCTCCGGCATATCGACCGAGGATCTCGGCATTTCTTTGTGCATGATCCCGCTGCCCGCGGTCATCCACTGGCATCCGCCGTCGATGATACGGCCTTTATTGCCGAGGCTGTCGACATGGTGTAAATCGCCGCGGATGACATAGGTGATGGTTTCCAGGCCGCGATGGGGATGCCACGGAATCCCTTTGGCATACTCTTCCGGATACGCATAGTCGAACACATACAACAGCAGAAACGGATCGAACTCTTTCACGCGGGCGGGTCCGATCGCCCGGAGCATTCCCAGTTTGGCCGCTCCGACCTGTTCCGTTGTGGCTTCGACAATTTCCCGGATACTGCGAACCGACATGCGATGGCCTCCTTCCGGACTCGTTGCCTACACGTGGGAGACCGCCGGGACTGATCACCGGCGGCCCTTCAACTCACGCTGGCGGTTCAGGTTGCTTCGACCGGCAGCCCCAGTGCGTCCGCGACCCCTTTGCCATAAGCCGGATCCGCTTTGAGACAATTGCCGATATGCCGCTTCTTGATCTCGACCGGGGCGTCGCCCATCGCCCGGGCGGTGTTTTCAAACAAGACCTGCTGCTGCGCGGGCGACATCATCCGGAACAGCTTGCCCGGCTGGGTATAGTAGTCATCGTCATCCTCGCGGAAGTTCCAGCGGTCGGCCGCCTCCCGAATCGCAAGCGGCGGTTCGCCAAATGCCGGTTGTTCCTTCCAGGCGCCATAACTGTTGGGTTCGTATCCGACCGTGCTGCCCGCGTTGTCGTCCACCCGCATCTGCCCGTCCCGGTGATAGCTGTTGACGGGACACCGCGGGGCGTTGACCGGGATCTGGTGATGGTTGACACCAAGACGGTAGCGCTGCGCGTCGCCATAGGAGAACAGCCTGCCCTGCAGCATTTTGTCCGGTGAAAAACCGATGCCCGGTACAACATTCGCCGGGTTGAAAGCGGCCTGTTCGACATCCAGATAATAGTTGTCAGGGTTGCGGTTGAGCTCGAAATAACCGACCTCGATCAATGGGAATTCCCCTTTGTACCAGACCTTGGTGAGATCAAAGGGGTTGTAGGGCATGTGATTTGCCTGCTCTTCGGTCATCACCTGGATCGACATCGTCCAGCGTGGGAACTCACCCCGTTCGATGCTTTCGTACAAATCCCGGCCGTGGCTTTCCCGGTCTTTCGCGATGACCGCTTCGGCTTCGGCATCAGTCATGTTCTGGATGCCCTGCTGCGTTTTGAGGTGGAATTTGACCCAGACGCGTTCGTTCGCGGCATTGATCATACTGAAGGTATGGCTCCCGTATCCGTTCATGTGCCGGTAGCTGAGGGGGATCCCCCGGTCGCTCATTGTGATCGTGACCTGGTGGAGCGCTTCGGGAAGCGACGACCAGAAGTCCCAATTGTTTCTCGCACTCCGCATATTGGTGCGGGGATCGCGTTTGACCGCGCGGTTGAGGTCGGGAAACTTGAGCGGATCGCGCAGAAAGAACACCGGTGTGTTGTTGCCCACCAGATCCCA
>CAZBKR010000172.1:0-4236 GCA_964492455.1 uncultured Oscillospiraceae bacterium | reverse complement strand
GGAAGCCACTTTGGCGATCGGGTATCCGGTCGCTTTGGAAGCCAGGGCGGAAGAGCGAGACAACCTGGGGTTGACCTCGATGACCGCATACTCTCCGGAAGTCGGATGCAGTGCGAACTGTACATTGCAGCCACCGGCGATCATCAGTTCGTTGACGATGTTGAGCGCCGCAGAGCGAAGCATCTGGTACTCCCTGTCCGTCAGTGTCTGCGCGGGAGCTACGACAATGGAATCTCCGGTGTGGATGCCGACCGGATCAAAGTTTTCCATGCTGCAGATGGTGATCGCGTTTCCGATCGCATCGCGCACAGCTTCGAACTCGATCTCTTTCCATCCGGAGATCCCCTTTTCAATCAAAACCTGCCGGACACGGCTGGCCTTGATGCCCGTGTCGGCAATTTCGCGAAGACTCTCCTCGTCATCCGCGATACCGCCTCCGGTTCCACCCAGCGTGAAGGCAGGACGGACGATGACCGGATATCCGATTTTCTCCGCCAGCGCTACGCACTGGTCGACTGTCTCTGCCGTTCCGGAAGGGATGCAGGGCTCGCCTATGCGCATCATGGCCTCGCGAAACTCCTCCCGGTCTTCCCCCATCCGGATGCCGGCGGCCGGTGTGCCGAGAAGTTGAATGCCGTGTTCCTCCAAAAAGCCGGATTCTGAAAGTTCCATCGCGAAATTAAGGCCGGTTTGACCACCCAGCGTCGCCAGCAGTGCGTCGACCTGTTCGTCCAGCATGATCCGCTGGACCACGTCGATCTGCAGCGGTTCGATGTAAACCTTGTCCGCCATGTTGGTGTCGGTCATGATAGTTGCCGGATTGCTGTTGACCAGAACGACCTCGTATCCCTCCTGCCGAAGGGTACGGCAAGCCTGCGTGCCTGCATAGTCAAACTCCGCGGCCTGACCGATCACAATCGGGCCGGATCCGATCACCATGACTTTGTGGATGTCTGTTCGTTTGGGCATAGGTTTACATGCTCCTTTGCATAACTGTGAGAAATGAATCCCAAAGATGGCCGGTGCCAAATGACTGTGAATGGTTGTCCGGAACAAATTGATATCCGGTCGTCACCGGTGAAAACTGAATGCCTTCGACTGACCCGTCGTTGACGTTGCGCATCATAACGATCTGACTGTCATCCGGCAGAACCGCATCTTCCGGTATCCCGATCCAATGGTTCTGTTTCGTGATGTAGGTGCGGCCGGTGTCCATATCACGAACCGGGTGGTTGGCTCCGTGATGTCCGTGTCGCATCGGCTTAGGGTTCCATCCGTACGCGTCGGCCAGCGCGAGAAATCCAGTGCCAAGACCCAGAAGAGGAATCCGGCTACCTTCCTCATTTATGGCATTTGCCAGGCATACCGCTGATTCTGTACATCCCGACGGTCCGGGTGAAAGCACGATGCCGTCCGGACGCGCGGCCAGGATATGCGCCGGATCCGTCTTTTCCGGCCAAACGGTGGTACGGCAGCCGCGATTCCGCAGCGCGTCACAAAAGCCGTCCGGCATGCCGAGATCCAGCACATGTACATCGAAGCACTTATCAATATTCGGTTCAAGAATGCGGACGGGTGTTTCCGCAGGAGAATCAGCCAGATCCTGCGGTTGCATCTGGCGTGCCCAGGCTGCCATTTCATCCGCATTGTCAGTTACGTATGTTGTAATGACCGCGTTCATGCCGCCGTTCCTGCGCAACTGCGCCATTACTTCTCTTGTATCCACCCCGCTCAACGCGACGGTTCCGGATGCCAGAATCCACTCGGTCAGAGGTTGTTCACCGAGATAATTGCTAAAGGAGGTCTGGGCTTCCCGGAACACAACCCCGTTTGCCTGTATGGGGGACGCTCCGGATCCATTGTGTACACCGACATTGCCTACCAGAGGATACGTCATACAGCTGATCTGCCCTCGACAGGCCGGATCGGACAATAATTCCTGGTATCCCGTCATGTCCGTGTGGGCTACCAGGCGCCCCGCGACACGTCCTTCGGCACCGATGGACTCTCCCGAAACCACCCAGCCGTTTTCCAGAATCAGTCTGCCTTGTTTCATGTTCTTCCCTTTCCGGCACTTGCCCGGTTGGATGTGAGAATTGGTTTGCCGGCTGCCGCCAACGCTTCGCGGATTTCGTCCCGCATCCGGATGGCTTCCGCTCGTGTTGCGGCCTCAAATGATTCTTTGTCTTTGTCTTCCCGTCGTTGATAGGCACAGATCAGACTGCGGGAGGCATTGACGATCGCGCCCATTCCGTCGGCGTTAAAACTGGAACAGATATCGCTGGCTGTCCCGCCCTGCGCACCGTACCCGGGTACAAGAAACGGAACACCGGGCATCCGTACACGCAGCGCGGCTGCCTGTTCCGGCCATGTCGCGCCGACGACGGCTCCGACCGGAGAAAAACCGCTTGTCCCGATCAACTGCCGGCCCCATGCCGACACATGGTCTCCCATTTTTTCATAGACCCGATCGCCGTCCTGCAGTACCAGGTCCTGTAAATCTCCAGCTGAAGGATTCGAAGTGCGCACCAGGATAAAGATTCCTTTTCTGTCCGACTCACACCACCGGATAAACGGTTCGATTCCGTCACTACCGAGATAGGCGTTCACCGTCAAGGCGTCCGCGTCAAACATTGCGTTCAGACGGCCGTCTGGCAGACGTGTCTTTCCCAGGTATGCCGTCGCATAGGCTTCGGCTGTGGAACCGATATCGTTGCGCTTGCAATCAGCGATCACCAGCATGCCTTTGGCATGCGCATACGCGATCGTGTCCGCAAAAACCCGGATTCCATGATGTCCATACATCTCATAATAAGCGCTTTGAAGCTTTACTGCCGGAATCAGATCGGACGTCGCGTCGATCAATCGGCGGTTGAAAGCCAGAATCGCCATTGCTGCGGCCTCAGCCGGATCGGCATACCAGGTTTGAGATGCCGACACGATGCTGTCCGGCAGGTATGCAAGCAGGGGATCCAGCCCCATCACGGTGGGATTGCCCAACCGCCGGACCTGCGAAAAGAGTCTGTCAGCGAACGTGTTCATGTACGATATCTCCTCCCACGATGGTCCAGCGGGCTCTTCCTCTCATCGTCATCCCGTGATAGGGAGCGTTTTTCGCTTTGGAGGCGGTTGCGAACCGGTCGAACACCCACTCCTCATCCAGATCCGCAATCAAAATATCCGCGGGTGCGCCGTCTCTGAGGGTGCCGCTATCCAGTCCGAACAGTTTGGCAGGATTTCGCGCGGTGAGCTCGACCAGCCGTTCAAGCGTGACCACCCCGGCCTGCAGAAGATGATGATTCATCAAGGGAAGCGCGCTTTCGAATCCGATGAATCCGTTGGCGGCCAAAGCGAACTCCACCTGTTTCTCATCTTCGTGATGAGGCGCGTGGTCGGTGACGATCATATCGATGGTCCCGTCACGGATGCCCTCCAGGATCGCCTGGCGGTCGTCCTCGGTCCGCAGCGGCGGATTGACTTTGGCCAGGGTGTTGTATCCCTTGCACGCTTCTTCCGTCAAAGTGAAGTAATGGGGACAGGTCTCGCAGGTGATTTTGACCCCGCGGGCTTTGGCTTCCCGGACAATACGGACCGATCCATGGGTGCTCACATGTGCGATGTGGACCCGAAGTCCCAGAGACTCCGCAAGAATCGCCTCACGGGCCACCTGGATCTCTTCCGCGGCGGCTGGAATACCGCGTACTCCCATCAGGGTGGACCACTCCCCTTCATTCATGGTGCCGTCCATCAGCGAGGGGTCCTCGCAGTGGGAGATGATCACCAGTCCGAAATCCGAGGCGTACTGCATCGCCTTGCGCATAAAATCAGCAGAGGCGACCGGCTTGCCGTCATCAGAAAGCGCGACGATGCCCTCTTGTGCCATCAAACCGATCTCAGCCAGCTCGCGACCTTCCAGATGTTTGCTGACTGCCCCGATCGGATAGACCCGGGTCTTTCCGACCTTGGCAGCTTTGTTCCGGATGTATCCGACGACCGCAGCATTGTCACATACCGGCTGTGTATTCGCCATACAGGCGACAGAGGTAAAACCGCCTCTGGCCGCGCTTGCAGTGCCGGTGGCGATGTCTTCCTTATAAACAAGTCCCGGATCCCGCAGATGACAGTGCGCATCGATCATCCCCGGCATGACCATCATACCGGTGGCATCGATCACCCGGTCCGCGGGTTGATCGGGCGAAGAGGTCACTTTGCCGTCCCGGATATAGAGGGATAGAA
>CAZBKR010000171.1:0-4243 GCA_964492455.1 uncultured Oscillospiraceae bacterium | reverse complement strand
CTCAAACGAGTGACAAATCGATGGATCCGCCGCACGACGGAGGTGTCACCCGACACCTCCGTTTCTCATGGCCGCTGGGCCGGAAAGGAACCTCATG
The DNA here is from genome assembly GCA_964492455.1 of uncultured Oscillospiraceae bacterium. Lineage (GTDB taxonomy): Bacteria > Bacillota > Clostridia > Saccharofermentanales > UBA5734 > JAAYKS01. The sequence goes on along the minus strand of CAZBKR010000171.1, from coordinate 4,146 downwards.
CAGTACCGTAAACTGGGACGGACCGGAATGGATGTCTCCGTCGTGGGACTTGGTATGGAACATCTGGAGAAAGCCGATCGAAGCACCGTACACGATGTGCTGTCCCGTCTGATCGACGCCGGCGGCAACTACATCGACCTCTTTATGGGATCCCCGGACATCCGCGACCATGTGGGGGCGGCGCTTAAAGGGCGCAGGGACCGCATGCTGGTGCAGGGTCACATCGGCGCGGTCTGGCAGGACGGTCAATATCTGCGGACGCGTGATCCAGCACTGTGCCGGACGTTTGCCGACGATTTGCTCCGCCGGCTTTCCACCGACTATGTGGATGTGCTGATGATCCATTTTGTCGACGACGCGGACGAATGGGATCAGTTGCTCGCGCCGGGCGGTATCATGGACATCACACGGCAGTACCGCGACGCCGGGCATGCCCGGGCGATCGGCCTCAGTTCACACGTACCTTCGGTCGCGCGCCGCGCGGTCGAGACCGGACTGATCGACGTTTTGATGTTCCCGGTCAATCCGATCTTCGACTCGATCCGTGGAGACAGGGACATCGAAGCACTGTTCAATCCTGCAACGTTCGAAGCACACGGTATGGGAGCAGACCGGGAACGGGCCGCGTTATACGATGCCTGTGAGCGGCACGGTACCGCGATCGTCTCGATGAAGACCTATGCCGCGGGCTGGCTTCTCGGAGGCAACAGCAATCTCCGCCTCAAAATGACGCCCGCGCAGTGCATCCAGTATGCGCTGGACCGGCCGGGGGTCGCGTCCGCCCTCCCCGGCTGCCGGACAGTGGAGGAGATGGATGCCGCGCTTGCCTATGTCACCGCTACCCCCGGAGAGCGGGATTACGCGCAGGTGCTGGCGGACTCGCTGCTGTGGAACCAGACTAACCGCTGTATGTACTGCAACCACTGCCTCCCATGTCCTGTAGGGATCGATATTGGAGAAACCACCCGAATCCTGGATCGGATGGAAGCACCGTCATCCGGATTTGATCCCGCCGTCCTGCGCGATGCCTACGCAGCGCTCCCCGCCTCCGCAGGAGACTGCATCGCCTGCGGGGTGTGTGAATCCCGATGCCCCTTCAAGGTGGGTGTGATCCGGAACATGGAGCGTGCAGCCGCGGTATTCGGCCGGTAGGACGGCACGGTCAATATTCTACTGTATCGATACATACACAGCAGCCCCGCTGCCTTTTCGGGCGGCGGGGCTGCTTGTTTGCGAAAAGTTGAGAAGATGAGGATTACTTCGTCCCGCCCAGGTACCCGATGAAGTCGTTCTCGGGATCGAGGAACACGGTGGTGTCTTCGAGCTCGCTAAATGCCTGCATCCGGTTGATGAAGCGATAGAACTCCAGATCGGCGGAGATTGCGTCCTCGAAGATCCGGACTGCTTCCGCATCCGCTTCGGCCTTGATGGCGGCGGCGGTTTCGGTAGCGACAGCGATCGTCTCTTTGCGGATCCGGTCGGTTTCCGCCTTGCTCTGTTTGAGCAGTGAGTCACCTTCCGCAATCAGCTTTTCAGACTCTTTCTGAATCTCCTGAACCATCTTCTGCTCAATCGATTCGATGTTCGCCTGAGGGAAATTTTTACGATAAATCCCGATGTCGATGATTCGCACACCAAAAGTGTCGACAAGCGCGGTGTTGAGCGTCTCGATGTTCGCGGATATCGCCTCCGTCACCCGCGCAGTGTCGAAAAACTCGTTAAACCGGAGGGTGTTCGCAGTCTGGATCACAGCCGGATACACCCGGTCGTCCATCAGCCGGTTCCCGTTCGACAAGGTTCCCAGCGTCATGTCAAACAGGGCGGGATTGACTACGCGGTACTGCGCAAACATGCTCAGGTCGATCCGGCGGCTGTCAAACGTATTGATCGTGGCGGTTTCGGAGGTGTAGGTCATGGATTTCGCGTTGAAGGTTTTCACGTCGTCCATGAAAGGCACGCAGAAATTGAGACCTTTCTTGGTCAGCACATCGATGTCCAGTCCGCGCGCTGCAAAAGTGGTGCGTACACTGTCCGCTTCTCCGGTGTCCACGACCACGCGGTCGATCTTGCCAAAACGTTTGACCACGGCGGTCTCGTCTTCCCCCACCGAGTATGTGAAGAGATTGAACAGGACGATCGCCAGCAGAAATGCGCCCGCGACGATCAGGAGTCCCCTGAATCCTTTACCCACCTGTCATCCCCCCTTCCCCGACGGCAGTTCCGGCTTTGGCGGCTTCCTGCGTGTCGTTGATGTTGTAGAACTTGTAGAAAGAACCATCGCCCGTGGTGTCGATCACAATGCGGTTGTTCTCAAGGAACGCACGCATGCTTTCGGTATACATCTTCTCCATCACGAGTTCAGGATTGCGCTGGTATTCCGCCAGCAGCGCCTTGAACTGCGCGACCTCGGCCCGTGCGTCCGCGAGGATGCCGGCTTTGTAGCCTTTGGCTTCCTCGACCAGCTGGAACGCGTCCGCTTCCGCTTGCGGCACGACGGTGTTGGAGTATTTCTGCGCCTCCTCGATCCGGGAGTTGCGGTGCTGGTTGGCGCGCTCGATCTCTCGATAGGCGGTGTCGACCGCAGGCAGCAGAGAGGTGTTCTGCGTCTTGACCTCGATGATCCGTATCCCTGACTCGTACGCGTTGAGCTTGCTCTGGATCTCGGGGCGGATGAGGCTGTCAATCGTCGCTTTGTCGGTCAATGCCTCATCGAGCGTGACCGACTGCATCACGTTGCGCAGCGCGTCTTCCAGAATCAGCCGGATTGCTCGCTCCGGATCTTCCACCTTGAACAGGTAGTCGACCGGATTCTCAACCTGATACTCGACCGTCAATTCGGTCAGGACCAGAGAGCTGTTGTTGCCGACCGCCTCGACGATCACGGTCTGTTCTTCCTCGATATCCGTATAGTCTGTGTCGGATACGGTACGGAATCCGTATTCGATCTTGTAGCGCTGCTCCAGCGATACAGTGTGGGCACTCTCAATCAAGGGAATCTTGAAATTGATGCCCGCCTGCTGCTCGACCCGGATGACGCGGCCAAACCGGGTGATGACGATCGCCTGGCCGGAATCGACTTTGTAGATACCGGTCAGCCCGATGATGACCAGCACCACCACCAGGGCGATCGGCAAAAGGCGGCGAACCAGCGGCATGGCGCGTCGTACGGCTTCCTGCGCTTCGGTATTTCTGTTGTCCAATGGAACCCTCCCCTTTTCAACCTTCGGAGCGAACTTCGGTGTCTGCCATTTTCTCATAGAACTTCAGGATCGCGGAGTGGTCGCTCTGGCCTTCTCCGACTCTGTGCAGGTGCTGAAGCATTTGCATGACTTCTGCGGTCAGCATCAAAGGCGTGCCTACGGCTGCCGCGGTATCGAGCGCGTTGGCCAGATCTTTGATGTGCAGGTCAATTTTGAAACCGGGCTTAAAGTTACCCGCCAGCATCATCGGAGCCTTGGCGTTCATGACCGTGCTGCCGGCCAGGCCGCCTTTGATTGCCTCAAACACCTTACGGGGGTCCGTGCCGGCCATCTGGGCGAGCAGCATGCCTTCAGACAGGGCGGCAATGTTGAGAGCGACGATGATCTGGTTGGTGAGTTTGCAGGTGTTGCCGCTCCCGATGGGACCGACCAGCACCGCGCTGTCCCCCATGACGTCAAAGAGCGGTTTGGCTTCTTCGTAATCCGCCTGATCCCCGCCGACCATGATCGCGAGGGTTCCGTCGATCGCTTTGGGCTCACCGCCGCTGACCGGCGCATCCACCATGCGGATGCCTTTCTTGACCAGCTCCTTATGAATCTCCTGCGAAGCCATCGGCGCAATCGAGCTCATGTCGACGATCAGTGTACCGGGACGCGCGCTTTGCGCAACCCCTCCGTCCCCCAGGACGACCGTTTTGACGTGGGGAGAGTTGGGGAGCATCGTCACGATGACGTCGCAATGTTCTGTGATCTCGCGAATGGTGGCGCAGGAAGTCGCCCCGGATGCTGCCAGTTCATCGACTGCCGCTTTGACGATATCGTATACGTACAGTGTGTATCCCGCCTTGAGCAGATTCTTTGCCATGGGTTTTCCCATGATGCCCAGCCCGATAAAACCGATATTTTTTGTCATGTTTCTTTCTCCTTTTTGTTTTATGCCTTTGTG
>CAZBKR010000170.1:0-4269 GCA_964492455.1 uncultured Oscillospiraceae bacterium | reverse complement strand
AACAACATCGACATCATGGACGAGTACGACCCGGACAAAAAAGTCGCGATGGCGGTGGATGAATGGGGGATCTGGGTGGACAACGAACCCGGTTCCAACCCCGGATTTTTATTCCAGCAAAATACCATGCGGTCGGCACTATGCGCGGTCCTGATGCTGCATCTGTTCCACCGGCACGCAGACCGGATCCGGCTGGCGAACCTCGCCCAGACGATCAACGTTCTGCAGTCCATCTGTCTCACCGACGGGGAACGGATGGTGCGTACCCCCACCTGCCACGTATTTGATCTGCTCAATCGATCATGATTGGAAGCTGGCTTCTAGCAGTTATGGACCGAGCGGCCGGCGGCTGTCCGGTACGATCTGCCGCAGCTTGAGCTCTCTGCATCGATCAAAGAGGGGGTTGTGCATCTGTCAGCGGTGAATCTGTCCGCAGACCAGCCCGCGGAAGTGGCGCTGCGGATCGCGGGGGATGTTGTCATCGAAGCGTCCGGTCGGATGATCGCGGGGGACGTAACTGCGCACAACACGTTCGAAGACCCCGACCGGGTTTCGATCCAGGTGCTTCCCGTCGACAGTACAGGGTCGGACGGCATCGCGTTCCGGCTGCCGCCATGCGGCATCGCGGGGATTCAGATCCGGACGCGATAAGAGTAACACTTTCCTCAGGAGAGGTCCTTCCCCGCCGGAAGGACCTTTTCGATAAAGTCATTCTTTTTTGACAATTTGTGTGCATCGTTGCAATTGACCTGATAAAATAACGCTAACCGATCTTTCCTACCCGACCTGCCGTGCAAAGGCGTGCGGCCTGGCGAGCAGACGGATTTGACAGACCCCTTTTTGCCCGCCCCTCTACAGGAGCACTCCATGAATATTGAACTTTTGGTGGGCATGCTCAGTAACGCCCTATTGATGCTGGGGTTGTTCGTCATTTACGAAATCAGCGATCACCTCCCTGCCAGGTGGTACAGGATATGGCGGTATGTCACAGGGCTGCTGACGGCAGCCATCTGTATTGTTATCATGGCGGCCCCCTACGAACTGCGTCCCGGTCTGGTTTACGACACACGAACCATCCTGATCAGCGTTACCGCGCTGATCTTCGGCCCGGTACCGACGCTCATCACCGCGGCAGCGGCCACGGGGTACCGCATCTGGATGGGCGGCATCGGTATGCTGCCGGGGGTCGGGACCATCGTCACGAGTGCGGTGATCGGGTTGGTATGGCGGCGCTGGGTGTTCCACAGGTCCCGCCAGATCCGGTGGAAATGGCTCAATCTCTATGTCATGGGGCTGGTCGTCCATATTCTGATGCTGGCCTGCATGTTCCTGATGCCGCTGGAGGAAGCCATGGAAACCGTTTCCCGCATCGCGGTTCCCGTGATGGTGGTGTATCCGGTCTTCTCCGTTTTGCTGGGGATGCTGCTGTACCACGGGCAGGAGCGCAGAGACTCGGTTGAACAGCTGCGTGAAAGCGAAGAGCGGTTCCAGATGCTGTTCAACCGCGCCCCGATGGGTTACCAGTCGCTGGATAAAGAGGGCTATTTCATCGATGTCAACCAGCAGTGGCTGGACGTACTCGGATACGACCGCACAGAGGTGGTCGGACATTGGTTTGGGGCGTTTGTCCCCGAAGAGGACCGGCCGGAATTCATCGAACGGTTTCAACACTTCAAAAGCCAGGGGCGCATCTCTTGTGAGGTCCGGCTGATTCATAAAAACGGGCGGGTGATTCATTTTGCGGTTGAGGGCCGTATCGGCCACGGCACTAACGGGGTTTTTCTGCAGACCTACTGTATCCTCCAGGACATCACCGAGCAGAAAAAGGCAGAGGCCGAGCTGTTGTTCGCCAGTTACCATGACTATCTGACCGGACTGTACAACCGGCGTTTTCTGGATCAGGAAATGCAGCGGATGCAGACGGAAGGAGCGTATCCGATATCGGTGGTGATGGGGGATATCGACGGGCTCAAACTGGTCAATGACGCGTTTGGGCACGACCGCGGGGATGACCTGATCCGCACGGCCGGCAGGATTCTGGCGGCGTGTGTCCGCCCGGGGGATGTGCTGGCGCGTACCGGCGGTGATGAGTTTTTCATTCTGCTGCCGCGTACCGACGGGGTCACGGCATACGCGCTGATTCAGCAGATCACGGCTGCCTGTCAGGCATACAACGACAGCATCCCGGAAGATGCGCTGCATATCTTTATCTCACTCGGATACGGAACCATGGAGACTCCGGAAGACGGGTATCCGGAGGCCCTGCGCGTAGCCGAAGACTATATGTATCAGCGCAAAATGCTCGTCGACAAAAGTCCGCACAGCTCCATTCTCAAATCGATCACGACCACGATGCAGGAACGGAGCTTTGAGACCGAGTCGCACGCGGAACGTCTGGTGCAGCTTACCCGCAACATCGGCACTGCGATGGGGTTGGGGGAGCAGGAACTCGACTTGCTGCATATGTTGTCCAAACTCCACGATATCGGCAAGATCGGGATTTCGGACCAGATTCTCAATAAACCGGGCAAACTCACGGACGAGGAATGGGCGGAGATGAGAAAACACCCGGAGATCGGGTACCGGATTGCGTCTGCTTCTCCCACCTTGTCTGTCGTCGCGGAAGCCGTGCTGTCCCATCACGAGCGATGGGACGGGAAAGGATACCCCCGGGGCTTGTCCGGGGAGGCGATTCCGCTCGTGTCCCGCATTTTGGCGGTGGCGGATGCCTACGACGCGATGACCGAACAGCGCCCCTACCGCGAACCGTTGTCCTCCGTTGAGGCGTTTGCGGAAATCGAACGATGTGCCGGAACCCAGTTCGATCCGTTCGTTGCGCGTGTGTTTCTCGAGATGGCGCGCGCGGGAAGACTGGCGGAAGCGGCGTCCGATTCCCTATAGGCCCATTTTCGCCCCCCAGGCCACCAGTTCCAGACTGTTGCGGAGATTGAGCTTGTCGCGTATGGAGACCAGCTGATTCCGTATGTGTCCTTCGCTCAGATGCAGATGGCGGGCGATTTCGGCGTGGGTGCGGCCGGCTGTCATCAGGCGCACGATTTCGATTTCCCGCGGACTCAGCTGGTGCAGCCCGTTTGTTTTATCCGGCGTGGAAGGTTGGGTTTCCGCCAGATGGTTGCGCAGGATCGCCTGCACACCTCGGTCAAATGTGGCGAGTCCGTTGAATACGTTCTTGACGGTGGCCGCGACCACTTCTCCCCGGGCACCTTTGACGAGATACCCGTCACAACCGGTCCGGACGGCCTGCAGCACCTTGTCCTCCTCCTGAAACAGTGTCAGAATCACGACTTTGATATCGGGGTGTGTCCGTTTGATCTGACGCCCGGCCTCGATGCCGTCCATCCCGGGCATCCGGATGTCCATCAGGACCACCTCCGGATGCAGCCGTCCGCACAGCTCAACCGCGTCCGGGCCGTTCCGGGCGATGCCCGCGACATGGATGTCTTCCAGTCCCTCGATGTTCCGCTGGAGAGCCGCGGCCGCTTCGTACTCGTCGTCGACGATCAGCACGCGGATCATACCGGTGTACCCCCCTCTTCCTGCCCCGCCGTTGTCTGTTCGCGCGGCACAATGACTTTGACCACAAACCCGCCGTCATCCGGAGACCCGTATTCCAGTGTGCCGCCGAGCGCGCCGGCACGGGACCGCATGTTCGTCAGACCGTTGCCGCGGACAATCTCTTTGCAGCCGGCACCGTCATCGGAGATGTACAGGCGCAGGTCGTCCGGATTCTGTTTGAGAACCACCTGAATGGTTTCGGGTCTCCCGTGCTCGACCGCATTGTGAAGCGCTTCCTCGCAGATGTAGTACAGGTGTTCGGGATGACGCATTTCGTCCGGACCCTCTCCTGATGAAACCAGGTGATCAAAGGTGATGTGGACTCCCTGTCGCCGGGTCCGTGCGATCAGATGTTCCAGTGCGAGAGACAGGCCGTGCTCGGCGACATCGACCGGGGATAGCGCGTCCACGATGCGCCGTAGGTCCAGGATCGCGCGGGTCGCCCGCTCGTAGGATACCTGCAGACACCGGCGGATTTCGGGTTGATCCGGCTGGAGCCGGAGGGCGTATTCCAGGTTGGACCCGATGATATTGAGGCTGTTGCCCAGACTGTCGTGCAGATCACCCGATACACGCTTCCGTTCAGACAGCAGTGTCTGGTCGCGCAGACCGGTGATGTCATGAAAAGTGAGCAGCCTTCCCACTTCCTGTTTTTCGTAGTCCACCAGCGGATCAATCACACAGGAAAACGTG
>CAZBKR010000169.1:0-4314 GCA_964492455.1 uncultured Oscillospiraceae bacterium | reverse complement strand
AGGTTCATCCCGTTCTGCCGGACGAAACGATCCAGCTTGTCCAGCAGCCCCTCCACCCTTCTCCGGTTTTCCTCAAACCGTGTGGAAGTGGGCTGCAGATGTCCGTCAAGCCCGAAATAGTCGTATACCTCTTCCGCGCCCACCCGGTCTCGCGCCCAGTCTCCAAACCCGCGGATGCGGTCGAGTAAGCCCGATCCGACCCCGCTCGGGGTTTCTGCTCGCCCTTCGTCCGCGGCAAGCAACGCGCGGATTTCACTGCGGGTGAGGGACGCACCGTAGGCCGTGTCCAGGAGCACCGCTGTCACGCTGCCGGTGTCCGCGGGGCTGGCGGCGGCGCGCAGCAACTGCACAGTCCACTGCAGCACCGGGAGATCCTTGAGCGTCTTGCGCATCGATACGATATAGGGGATACCGGCCCGGGTGAATACGTCCCCCAGCACATCGGCCTGGCGCTGCAGCCGGTACAGCACCGCGATGTCTCTGAAAGGAACCCCTTCTGCCCGCAGCCCGTGGATGGTTTTGGCAAGATACTCCGCTTCATTGAACGGATTGTGGTGACGGCGCAGCCGGATCGCACCGCCCGGTTCGCGGACGCCGTCCAGCGCGGACGCGTCTCCCAGCAGGCTCCGGGCCGCATCCAGAATGGTCCCGGTAGAGCGGTAGTTGACCGGAAGCGAGAGTACGGTCGCACTGTTAGCCTTGGCAAAGTCGCGAAATACGTGGAGATCACTTCCCCGCCAGGAATAGATAACCTGGTTCGGATCCCCGACCGCAAACACGCGGGTCTCCTCCGTGCGGAGGGATTCCACAAAATCCAGGAGTTTCGCGTCGCTGTCCTGAAACTCATCCAGCAGGATCCATCGGGGTGAGTAAAGTCGGGGCCGTTCCCGGAGCAGTACGGTACAGTGGGCGATCAGGTCGTCAAAGTCCATCCGGTTGGCCGCGCGCTTTTTCTCCTGCAGGAGTTCCCAGAGCCGTCCCATGTCGTCCGGCTTTTTCATGTTTCCATATAAGGTACGACCCGCCCGCCACGCCTCGATCCGGTTTTGCAGGCTGTTCGGATAGCGGACATTCAATCCGTGCTCCACGATCAGGCCAGCGGCCATGGTGTGGAGTTCGTCCGGGTCAATCACCGAAAACCCGGGGCGATACCCGATCTTTTCCACCGGCAGGAGTTTCTGGAGCATCCGGAGCGCGACCCCGTGAAAGGTCCCGAACCAGGGCATGTCCGCTTCCGTCAAGCCGGGGTCGGCCTCCCGCATGCGCTCCCGGATTTCGCCCGCCGCTTTGTTGGTAAAAGTCAGCACCACCATGTCGCGCAGCGGCACGCTGCCTGTCTGATGGAGGTGCAGCACTTTGGCGATGAGTACAGTGGTCTTCCCGCTCCCGACCTGGGCGTTGACCAGACACACAGGGGAGATGTCCAGCACCGCCGCGCGCTGATGCGAATTGAGCCGCTCCAAGCCGTCACCCATGCTGTTCACCCCGCCTGTTCACGCCTGCCCTCCGGGAGGCGTCCCCCCGTCGATGTCCCGGTACCGGCGCTCGATCCGCGCCCGGCGTTTTTCGGCACTCTCCCGGTCGTCTCCGCCCTCCGGCACGACCTCACAGGTCACTAGAAATCCCCGCGGCACGGACACATGGTGCTCGATCAGATTCCGGAGCATGGCAGCGTTCGCCGGGTCGCCCATCCAATCCCGCTCGAACGCGCTCCCCACGCGGAGGACCAGCGTCTTGCCCTCCACACGCGCGGAAGGTACCGCCCGGAGAAAATCGGTCATGTATTCGCCTGTGTGGGACAGATACGCCGTGAACGCGTCCCACTGGCCGGGCAGTTCGGCCAGATTGAATTGCTTTTCCACATACACCCGCGGGGCTTCTTCCGGGATCTTGGCGGACAGTGGTGGCGGGAGTTCGTCGAACAGGTTCTGCAGCCCCCACAACACGATCGCCTTGTCGAGCTTGTAGTCCCCCACACAGGCCGGACACCCGTCCCGGCACCGGCAGGATCCCACCATCCGGATCGCCCGGTGCACGATGTCCGCGGCGTTGTCGTACGCCTTTTCCGCAAATCCCAGTCCCCCGGTGTAGAGATCAAACACACACACCGCGGTCCGGGGCTCGCTCCCGGTATCGTCCGGGATGTAGGCCATCCCGACATCCCCCGCGGTAGTCATGGTCGCCATCCCGACCGCGGCGAGCAGCGCATACCCCAGGCCGTAGAAATAGTCTTTCCAGAAACCCCTCGCCATGCCCTCTTTCTGCGGCATGTACTTGCGGAACAGTGTCGACACGTCGGTGGGCAGGTCGATCCACAGCCCCTCGGTCTCAAACGTCTTGGACAGCGCGGGAGACAGTTCCTCGTATCCGAGGTTCTGGTGGTTGTGGAACTGGATACGCTTGTACCCGACCACGGTGTTGGTCACCCGCACGTCTCCGAAGTGGCGCACGACCCTCCCGATCCCCTCCTTGCGGATTTCCTGGACGGGCTCGACCTCGGTCACCTCGTTGGGCACGGTGTAGTAGTTGAGATCGGTCGGCTTGGCCTCCGCCAGCCGGCCGACCGGATCGTGCCGTTCGACCTGATACATCTGCCCTTCGTGCATGTAGATCGCGCCCGGATAGGCCTCCCGGCAAGCCTGCAGCTCATCCATCTCCGTGATCACGGAGTCGTCCGCGGTATTTTTCATTTTGAAACGGGCATTGTCCATATTGCGCAGCGAAAAATCGCCCGAAGGAAAGGCGGTGCCGGTCCAGACATAGCGTCCGTTTTCCGGACGCAGTTCCCGGGCGCGCACCAGCACCGGCACGATTTCACCGAGGTCCGGAAAGGACGCCACGTCGTCGGGCGACAGCGGTAGCTCTGCCGCAGCCGCGCGCACGTGCGCGATCTGGATGAACAGGTTGCCCGGGTCCACGACCGCGTGTTCCACCCCGGTGGAAAACAGCCATTCCGGATCGATCGCGATGTACTGGTCCTGGGGGAGGTTGTCGAGGATCAGGTAGGTCGACGAGGCCGCCGTGGTGCGGCCGGATCTCCCGGACTGCTGCCAGAAAGAGGCGCGCGTGCCCGGAAATCCGGTCAGCACGGTACACTCGACGCTCCCGATGTCGATGCCAAGCTCCAGCGCGTTGGTCGACACCAGCCCCTGCAACTGTCCGGACACCATCTTTCGTTCAATTTCCTTGCGCTCCTCAGGCAGATACCCGCCCCGGTATCCCGCGATCCGGCCGGCTTCGTCTCTGCCGAGCAGGCCGTCACTGCGGAGCTTGTCACGTGCTTCGCGGAGTACAACTTCGACGGCCTTGCGGGACTTGCAGAACGCGATGAAACTCCGGCGCGCGGTCACGAGGCGGGGGATCAGGAGCGCGGCTTCTTCGGTTGGCGGGACGCGGTAGTCCAGATCCACGATCGGCGGCTGCCAGACGTGGTAGGTCTTTTCCGGCGCGGGCGACCCGTCGCGGTTGACCAGCGAAAAAGGACAACCGCACACCGCTTGTGCGAGCTCCACCGGGTTGGCGATCGTGGCGGAGCTGCACAGAAACCGGGGCCGGGAACGGTAGTACCGGCTGATCCGGCCCAGCCGACGCATGAGATTCGCGAGATGGGACCCGAACGCCCCGCGGTAGGTGTGGAGCTCGTCGATCACGACATATTTCAGGTTGGAAAAGAGAAAGTTGAACCCGTATTGTGCGTGGTGCGCGAGAAACGCGGTGTTGAGCATTTCGGGATTGGTCAGGATGATGTTCGCGTTGTTGCGGATGCGGCTGCGCTCGTTGACCGGGGTGTCGCCGTCGTACACCCCCGCCTGGATCCGGTTTTTCCCGAACCACTCCAGGAGGGGCATCAGATGGCGGTATTGGTCCGCGGCGAGCGCCTTGGTCGGATAGAGGAAGATCGCGCGTGCCCGTGGGTTGTTGAGGATCTCCTGCAGGATGGGAAGCAGAAAGCCCAGGGTCTTGCCGCTCGCGGTCGAGGTCGTGATGACCACGTTGTCACCGTCGATCGCGCGGTCGAACATCTCGGCCTGGTGCACGTACAGCTGCCGGATACCGCCCCGACCCTCGAGATACTCATGCAGTTCGGGGAGCATACGCACCGGAAAATCCGCATACTGCGCCTCGCGGCGGGGGATCGTGCGCTCGTGGACAATGCGATTCTGGTAGTCGGACAGGTCGGACATGGGTTGGGCCTCCTGGGGGGTGTCGCCAGAACAATCGTTCACCCACAGGATACCGCAAGAATGGGGGGTGGGAAAGAGGAGGGATTGGAGAAAATATACCAATCGTAAATAGAGCGTTTTTATTATATTA
>CAZBKR010000168.1:0-4316 GCA_964492455.1 uncultured Oscillospiraceae bacterium | reverse complement strand
GGACGAGCCCACCCTGGGGCTCGACGTCGTCGGAAAGCGCCAGATGATCGGATTTCTGAAAACCCTGAACCGGGAAAAAGGCGTCACAATCCTCGTGACGTCCCACGATATGGACGATCTCGAGGAGATGGCGGAGCGCGTGCTGATGATCTCCGAGGGAAAAATCGTCTACGATGGAAGCTTTGACGGGCTCCGCCGGATATCGGGCAGTCTGTCGCGGATCTCCCTCACGATGGAAAACGGCCAGCCACCCGCGATCGAGGGAGCCCGGCTGCTGTCCGCCCGTCGCGGCGTCTACGAATTTGAAGTCGACCTCGACCAGTTGCCGGTCCAGGAACTGCTGCGCCGCGTTTCCCTGCTCGAAGAGGTGCGGGATGTGGAACTTGGCAAAGCCCCCATCGAAGAGGTCATCGCGGGGCTGTATACCGAGTGGAAAAACACAGGACCGCACTGAGCAGGCGGACGGCAGAGCCCGGGGCCGCAGTACATGGTATAGTGGAAAGTGACACTGACCCAGTACCCCTCCGGCCTCCCCGACCGGGGCAGTCCGGAGGTTCCCGGCCAGGTTTGCACCGGCCGGACACCTACAGGGAGGAATCGGCCATGGCATACAACCTGCTTCTGGGCGGCGCCGCCGGGCAAGGCATCGAGACGACGGCGTCCATCCTGGAAAAGCTCCTCAAACGGTCCGGCTGCCACCTGTTCACGACCCGTGACTTCATGTCGCGCATCCGCGGCGGACACAACTTTACGCAGATCCGGTTCGGCGATCAGCCGCTGTTTTCCCACGCGGACCCGCTGGACTGCGTGGTTGCGCTGGACGCGCCGACCGCGGCGTTGCACACGGACCGGCTGTTGCCGGACGGGGTGCTGCTGTGCGACGAGACGGTTGAATCGAGCGATGCCCGCGCCCTCCGGCTCGCGTTGACCGCGACCGCCCGCGAACTGGGCAACCCGCGTTTCGCCGGCAGTGTCGCAGCGGGTGCGGTCCTGCGGCTGTTCGGATTCGGGTTTGAAGAACCGGCGGTCCGGGAAGTGCTGGGCGCGTATCTCCGGCCTGAGCTCGCTGACGGTAACACGGTGGCGTTCCGCAGGGGATACGATATGGCGGAGGAACGGTTCAAACCCCTGTCAGGTGACGCGTCCGGCCATATGCTGGTGACTGGCAGTCAGACGATGGCGCTGGGCGCGCTCGCGTCCGGTCTGCGTTTTTATGCGGCCTATCCGATGTCCCCTTCGACCCCGATCCTCGAGTATCTGGCCTCCAAGAGCCTGGAAGCCGGGGTTGTTGTCGTCGAACAGGCTGAAGACGAAATCGCTGCGATCAATCTGGCGATCGGAGCATCGTACGCCGGGGTACGGGCGATGACCGCGACTTCCGGCGGCGGTTTTTCCCTCATGGTCGAGGCGCTCGGACTCGCTGGCATCACGGAGATCCCGCTGGTGGTCGCCGACATCCAGCGCCCGGGACCCGCGACCGGCCTGCCGACAAGGACCGAGCAGGCCGATCTGCAATTTGTACTGACCGCCTCACAGGGCGAGTTCCCCCGAGCGGTGCTGTCGGTGCGCAGCCACCGGGACATCTGGCATCAGACCCGGCGGGCTTTCGAGCTCGCAGACCGGTATCAGCTGCCGGTGATCCTGCTGGGTGACCAGTATCTGGGAGACGCCTCCGCGACGATGCCGGTCCCCGAAGTCCTGCCGGTCCGGCTTCCGGCGGAAGCGATGGAAGAGGCGCTCAGCCAGGGCGTCGTCAGCGTATCGGAAGACCGGCCTTACCAGCGGTATGAAATCACCAAATCCGGGGTCTCTCCCCGCCTGCTGCCCGGCAAATCCCCCCACCTGGTCATCGTCGACAGTGACGAACACGACGAAGAGGGGCTGATCACCGAATCCGCCGACATGCGCCGGGCTATGGTGGACAAGCGCGCACGCAAATCCGAAGGGTTGGCTGCCCGGATGGAAGAGCCCGACTGGATCGGTCCGACCCGGGAGGGGGAACCCGTCCCGACTGAACTCCTCCTGCTCGGATGGGGCTCTCTCTGGGGGCCCCTGCACGAAGCGGTGGAGCTCCTTACCGCCGCGGGCCGCTCGGCCGGCGCACTGGTGTGGGGCGACCTGTATCCCTTCCCGGCGGCACGCCTGACTGCGCTGGCCGCTTCCGCACAGAAAGTCGTGAACGTCGAACAGAACAGCACCGGCCAGCTGGCGCGCCTGATCCGCCAGGAAACCGGTCTCGCGTGCCACGCATCCATCCTCCGCTACGACGGACGCCAGCTGTCCGGCGACCAGATCGCCGACCGCATCCAGAAGGAGGTGTCGGAATGATACACGAACGGTTCGAATCCCGCGAAACCGCCTGGTGCCCCGGGTGCGGCAATTTCGCCATCCTTGACTGCCTCAGAAAAGCGCTCACTGAGCTGGGCAAGTCTCCTTCGGAGGTCCTGGTCGCCGCTGGAATCGGGCAGGCTGCCAAAACCCCGCAGTTCATCACTGCCAACGCGTTTTGCGGGCTGCACGGCCGCGCGCTCCCGCCCGCGACCGCCATCAAGATCGCCAATGAATCCCTGACCGTGATCCTGGACACCGGGGATGGCGACTCATACGGCGAAGGGGGCAACCACTTTTTGCATGCGATCCGGCGCAACATCGATCTGGCGCATTTTGTGCATGACAACCAGATCTATGGACTGACCAAAGGGCAGGCTTCCCCGACAACCGGTCAGGGCCACAAAACCCCGGCACAGCCCGGCGGGAGCCAGAATACCCCCTTCAACCCCCTGCTGGTCGCACTCGCGGCCGGAGCCGGATTTGTCGCGCGCGGGTTCACCGGAGAACGGGAACAGTTGATCGATCTGATGAAACAGGCGATCTCCTACCGGGGGTACGCGCTGCTCGACATCTTCCAGCCTTGCGTAAGCTTCAACAAGGTCAACACCCACCAGGATTACGCCCGTAGAACCTATAGGCTCGATGAGAGCCACGATCCGACCGACCGGCTGGCTGCGATGGCACTGGCGATGGAGACCGGGGACCGTATGCCGCTCGGAGTGCTGTACAACGTCGAGTCCCCCACATTCCATGACCGAAACCCGGTACTGCGTAAAGGCGGGCCGCTGCTGGACCGGCCGTTCGATCCGGCACTCGTCGCTGGATTCCTGCGCGAGCTGGTGTAACGAGAACAACACTCCCAGGGGAACCCCCGTCCGGCCTACTGCCCGGCGGGGGATTTCTTTACCCCGCCACAACCCTCCCGGGTGGGATCGACGCCCGCAACAAAACGCGCCATAGCGACAGCATCGCTCCGGGCGGGGTGTTACAGAACGGGTTACATGTTGCGCAATGATGACAAATGACCTACGATAGTCCAATTGTCGCTTGCGTGTCCTTGTTCGGTAAAACAGACATACTATAATACCGATGAATATGCATATACTGCCTTCGCATACCCGGAGGCAGCCTGGACATACACAGATGGACCGCAGAGGGGGATCGTGCCTTGCATGCCGTAACCAAGGAGCAAACACACCCGTTGACCAATCCGCAGAAGGGGATCTGGAACACCGAGAAAAAGTATCCCGGCACCGGCATCTCGGTCATCGCGGCTACCGAAAAACTCAAGGGAAACATCGACTATCCGGTTTTGGAGCGCGCGATCAACCTCTTTATCGAGCGCAACGAAGGGCTGCGCCTGCGTTTCGTGGAGATCGACGGCGAACCCCGGCAATATCCCGCACCCTATATCTGGCACCCGATCGAGCTGGTGGACTTTACCGGCCGGGACGCTTCCGAGCTCTACCGGTGGGACAGCGATCTCACGGCAGAACCGTTTGTCATGACCGGCACCGAACTGTTTCATTTTTACATGTTCCGTCTCAATGAGCACGAGGGCGGATACTATATCAAAATCCATCACCTGTTGTCCGACGCCTGGACCTTTATCCAGCTGGGCGACCAGATCATGCGCTACTACCACGCGCTCCTGCGCGGACGTCCGATTCTGCCCGAGCGTGTGCCCTCCTATCTCGACTATGTAGGGAGCGAACAGGAGTATTTCGCCTCCGATCGGTTCACGCGAGACAAAGCATACTGGAACAACCGGTTCGCCGATCTCCCCGACTTTACCACGCTCAAGACCCACGGCGTCGGCACACAGGGGCTCAAGTCACGCCGGAAGACCTTTGTGCTCCCCCGAAAGCTGTCGCTAAAAATCCAGGAACACTGTCTGGAGTACAAAACTTCTCCCTTTACGTTGTTTCTCGCTTCGCTCGCGATTTATATCAATCGCGTCACCGGTAAGGATGACCTGATCATCG
>CAZBKR010000167.1:0-4358 GCA_964492455.1 uncultured Oscillospiraceae bacterium | reverse complement strand
GATCTTTTTGGTGGCCAGATACCCCCCGACGGCGATCAGAAGCAGGATCGCCCACCAGGGGATGAAAAACAGCACCCACTCCGCGGCATTCAGCATAGCGGAGAGAACCTTGACGATCGCGTCGAACAGCCAGCCAAGGTTGTCCGCGAGGAACCGGACCGCGGAATCGATCGCATCGGCAATGCCGAAGGAAAGGGAATCAGGGAATCCTCCCATAAAAGTCGTTCCTCCCCTTACCCGGCCTGGATCGCTTTTTGGATGTCGGCCAGACGGTCGGCATCACCCACCCAGGTTTCCAGCAGATCCGCGTGTTCGCCCAGGAACCAGACCGCCGCCTCTTTCGCGGTGGCGTCGTTATCGTTCATGTAGGCGAGAGCCTCGGCGGTCAGTGCACTGCTGGTCTGATAACGGGACAGCATTTCGGCCACGGCGGGATTCTCCTCCCGGACCGAGGGATGAATCGCAATGGTGACCCGGTTTGCCGGGCACTCGTTCAGGCCGTTTTCAAAATCCTCCATATTGGTGAAGGGGGTGTCGCCCAGCAGAATGAGGTCGAGCTTGCCGGTGATCCATGTCGGATCCCAGTAATAACCGACCCAGGCTTCACCCTTGTCGTATGCGGAAACCAGAGAGGCAGCCAGTGCGGCATCGGAGCCCGGACGGAAGTAATTGAAGTTTTCATCCAATCCGTTCGCTTCGTACTTTTTGAACATGATCTCATCAATCGCCCATCCGGGAATGGCACCATAGATGCGCCCTCTGGAAGAATCTTCAGGATCGGTGAAGACGTCTGCGTACTCCGGCAGATCCTGGACGGTCCTGAGGTCCGGTGCCATCGGTTCGATGCCGCGTTCCGGATCGCCTTCCACGACATACCGCGGTACATAGAAACCCTGCGCGTTGTCATCGAAATTGACGCCCAGCTCGATCGCTTTGCCCGCGTCGATGTCCGGTTGGTATGCCGGGATGTTTTCGCTCCAGACCTCCATGTAGATCTGCAGATCACCGGTCGTAAGCGCCTGCCACGTGATGGGCGTGGACCCGGTCACTTCTTCGGTCAGGATACCGTATCCGTGTTCGAGGATGATCGATGCCACCGCATTGTGGAACTGGATGCTGTCCCAGCCGGCATCGGCCAGTTTGTAAGTGGTCTTGGCGGTTGCTTTTGAATTGTCACAGGCGACGCCTGCCAGCAACGAGAAAACCAGGACCAGTGCCGCGAGTGCGGCGATGCGTGCCCGATTTCGGGCGTGTCGAGAGTTGGGTAGATGCATAATGTACCTCCTGTAAGTGTGTTTTTTTACCTCCATTAACCGCCGTCAGGTGTTTGACAACGGTGGTCACGAATGTTGTCGCGACCTGCCAAGAATGAAGAACAGCACCAAATGATACCACAGAAACGGGGGGTTTGTAAAAAATCAACCTCTTCAAAAGAACTCGAAACAACGCAAAAAACGTCAAAAAGCCCTGAAAACAGGGGTTTCCGTCAGCAGATATTCTTGCCGTTTCGGGTATTGGAAAAGAGATGGGAGTGTCTGCAGAACGCATGCTTACCAGTGGGTTGACAGCCGGGATATGCCAAGGTATACTTTGGTGGACTTCATCGCTTTATCACTTTACCACGATAAAGCAAACCGGCGGAGGAAACGTATGAAAACCTGGCAGTTTCACACCCCGGAAGGCGTTGCGGACATCCTGCCGGACGACTGTGCCAGAAAAAGGGACATCGAGGCGGGCGTCCGCGGGATGTTTCGATCCCGTGGATTTCGCGAGATTCAAACCCCCGGCATCGAATTTTTTGACGTATATGCGGCGGGAGACGGATTCGTACCCCAGGAGAATCTGTTCAAGTTTTTTGACAGCGAGGGCAGGATTCTCTGCCTGCGGTATGACGGTACCGTGCCTGCCGCCCGTTGTGCTTCGACGACGCTCAAGGACGAGCCGCTGCCGCTGCGCCTGTGCTATATCGGAGACATGTACCGGTACAATGAGTCGGGCGGGGGCCGCCAAAGCGAATTTACACAAGCCGGTGCGGAGATTTTAGGATCTGCCGCCCCGGAGGCCGACGCGGAGATCCTCGGTACCGCGATCACAGCCACCCGCGAGGCAGGCATCCGGGACCTTCAGGTATCCATTGGACAGGTCGGGTTTTTCCAGGGATTGTGTAAGGAATGGGGATTGGACAGGGAAGTCGAGGCCATGCTGCCGGCGTTGATCGACAGCAAACAGCTGGTGGCGATCGAGGACCTCTGCCGGTCCCGCAACCTCCCGGATAACGTGCGGAAGGCTTTGCTGCAGATGCCCTCTCTCCAGGGAACCTACGATGTACTGGACCGTTTGGAGCCATTGGCCGGCAATCCCGCGTCGCAGGCCGCGCTTGACAACCTGCGGTCGATTCTCACCCTGCTCGAAGACGACGGGCTGCTGGATTGCGTCTCGGTCGACATGGGTATGCTGCAGGACTTACACTATTACTCCGGAGCGATTTTTAAAGGCTTCACTTACGGAATCGGATTCCCGCTCTTCGCCGGAGGGAGATACGACCATGTAGCCCCCGCGTTCGGAGGGATCGTGTCCGCCACCGGCTTTTCGCTCGGGGTAAACATGGTGATGACCGCGCTCCGCCGGCAGGGCGACCTGCCGCGAGCGATCGTGTCGGACATGCTGGTCGGCTATGCCACAGGTTCGCGCCGTGCGGCGGTGCGCCTCCTCGAAAAAATGCGCGGACAGGGAATGCGGGCGGAGCTCGACTGCTGCGGAGAGAACCGGGAAGGGCTGGCAGCACAAGCGGTTCGCAGAGGCATTCCCGCTGCCTGGTTTGTCTACGCGGACGGCACAGCAGAGAGCCTGCCGCTTCCTGCGGACAGAGGAGAGTAACATGGACTGGATCACGATCGCATTGCCCAAAGGCCGTCTGGCGGACCAGACACTGGATCTGCTGGAAGCGTCCGGTTATGACTGCGCAGCTGCACGGGAATCCTCGCGCAGGTTGATACTGGAGGATCCCGCGGCCGGATTGCGGTTCATTCTGGCCAAACCCGCGGATGTCCCGACTTATGTGGATTATGGCGCGGCCGACCTCGGTGTCGTCGGCAAAGACACGCTGCTCGAAGAAGGGCGGCGGCTGTACGAGGTGCTCGACCTGGGATTTGGAAAGTGCAGACTGTGCGTCTGCGGAGTCCCGTCGCTGAAAGACCGGCTGCATACCCTGCCCAACAAACGGGTGGCCACCAAATACCCCGCGGTTGCGCGCCGGTATTTCGAGACGGTGCGTCGGGAAAGTGTCGAGATCATCAAACTCAACGGCTCGGTGGAGCTTGCGCCATTGACCGGACTCGCAGAAGTCATTGTGGACATCGTGGAGAGCGGCCGTACTTTGCGGGAGAACGGGCTGGATGTGCTGGAGACCATCGCTGATGTCAGTGCGCGGATGGTGGTCAACCGTGTGAGCATGAAAATGAAATCTTCGCGGATCCACGAAATGATCGAAGCGGTACGCGTCACACTCGAAGCCCGGAAGGGGCAGGGAGGAACTGAGATATGAGCAGGTTTACGGTACCGGTGACCCGTGCCGGGCGCCAGGACTTTGCCGGCATCGCCGAGAAACTCGGGATGCGGGGCAAAATGGAATCCGGATCGGTGATTGATACGGTCACGGGCATCCTCGAGGGCGTTCGCTCCCGCGGAGACGAGGCGGTGTCGGAATACACCGGTCGCTTCGACCGGGTCGATCTGGACCCCGCTCAGTTCCGAGTGACGGAGAAAGAGATCGACAGCGCGATGGCGGAAATCGATCCTGTGGTACTGGACGCGCTTCGTCAGGCAGCGGACAACGTGTTCGCGTTCCACCGGGATGGCGTGCCGGCCGGGTATACACGGGACGACGGCCGGGGCGCGGTGACTGGTGTGATCGTCCGCCCGCTCGACACCGCAGGGGTGTATGTGCCGGGAGGTACCGCATCGCTGCCTTCGTCCGTCCTCATGAATCTGTTGCCGGCGCGCGCTGCCGGAGTGCGGCGTGTGGTCATGTGCACCCCGCCGCGTCCGGACGGTTCGGTCGCACCGGTCATTCTTGCCGCCGCCCGGGTCGCGGGAGCGGACGAGATCTATAAAATCGGCGGGGCGCAGGCGATCGCCGCGATGGCGTACGGCACCGCCACGGTCCCCCGGGTCGACAAGGTGTGCGGGCCCGGCAACCTGTATGTCAATACCGCCAAGCGGCTGGTGTTCGGGCAGGTGGACATCGACCTGTTTGCCGGTCCGAGCGAGATCCTGGTCATCGCGGACCGTACAGCCGATCCGGACTTTCTGGCGGCCGACCTGTTGTCCCAGGCGGAGCACCTGATGGCGTCCGCGAT
>CAZBKR010000166.1:2917-4374 GCA_964492455.1 uncultured Oscillospiraceae bacterium | reverse complement strand
CCAGTTCTAAGGCTTCTTTCTGCCTGCTTTCAGTCGTACTACATATTGTATCAAAGATCTGCAGTTTGTCCAAAAGTTTTTTGTCAAGGATATGCATAATTTTCTCGTATTCTTTATATGAGAAAGTCGTTTGAGACACAAGCGCCCATGAATCCTCCCCTGGATCGAACCGTTCGGCCTGCTCAGCGGATTCGATGACCACAGCATCCCCGCCTCCGTGGCCAGCAATCCCCCTAACTTCCGGATGATCAGGAGATCCAGCGATCAGTATTCTCCGGCCAGCCGCGCGCTGCGCCCTCACAATGTCGTGGATGCGCGAAACGAACGGACAGGTAAGATCGAGAATTTCACACCCGTTTTCGTGTAGGGTTTGCTGAACTGCAGGAGGAACACCATGCGCACGAATCAGGACAAGTGCGCCCGGAGGAACCTCCTCCAGGCGCTCGACCATACCCACTCCCATAGAACGGATCTCATCCACAACCTTTTCGTTGTGAATCACCGGCCCCAACATGACGACCGGCCGAGTGGAAGGTTCGCCGGCAATCCGGTAAGCCTCTTTGACCGCATGATCCACACCAAAACAGAATCCGGAGGTTTTCGCCAGACTAATCTGCACTGCACACATCCCCTCCGGCGGTCCTGATGCCGGTTTGACGTATATGGGCCAGCAATAACTCCACAACCTCTTCGATACCATAGCCGGAGGTGTCGATTTCGATCGCATCCCGCGCACGGATCAGGGGGGATACCGCACGTGTGCTGTCCTGCAGATCCCGATATCGGATGTCGGCCAGCACTTCTTCATATGCCTGCAACCCGGCTTTTTTTTCCTTGTTCTCGCGCAATCGCCGCTGCGCACGGACTTCGGGAGAGGCAATCAGGAAAAACTTGTGCAGGGCATCCGGCAATACATGGGAGCCGATATCCCGTCCGTCCATCACAACCGCATCACGCTGCGCGATCCGGCGTTGCAGCGCGACCATGTTTTCGCGCACAACCGGGGATTTGGCAATATCGGAGGATCCACGTGTCACTTCCGGGGTCCGGATAGCCTGCGACACATCCTCCCCGTCCATGAACACATGCTGCTCCCCCTCTACCGTACAAAACACAATCCGCGTGTGTTCCATCAATTCGGTCAATGCGGCTTCATCCTCCATCGACACCCCGTGACGGATAGCTTTGAGAGCACAAGCCCGGTACATCGCGCCGGTGTCGACATATGCCATGCCCAGTCGAAGGGCCAGACAACGAGCAACCGTGCTTTTACCGGCACCTGCCGGTCCATCGATTGCAATGCTGTGTAAAGTAGGATCCGGCGTCATACTTGTTTCTCTCATACAGCTCTATGTCCCAGACCGATCGCGACCTCGTTCAGATGCAGCAGCCCGATGCCGAAAAACACACAGACCGCAACGTGGTCATGGAAACGGGCAATCCCGATCTTGCCGCCC
>CAZBKR010000166.1:0-2907 GCA_964492455.1 uncultured Oscillospiraceae bacterium | reverse complement strand
CCGATGGCCTTGTTCATGATCTGTGATATCGCTTCTCGAGCCGCACCCGCGACCGCGCCCTCTTCTGCATGTGTAGCCCCGATGACGCCCTCACGATGGGACGCAACCACCGCCCGCTCGACCATCTTGGAAACAGACGCTAAAAACTCACCGCCGAAATCCACAGCTGCAATAAAAAACCCGTCCCCGCGCAACCGGTCGGCTTCCGATCGTTCTTCTTCGCGTGTCAGGGTCATCGCGATTCGTATGGAAGCGTTTGCGGCCATCCGGCTTCCTGGTATCGAACGCGGAGCAGTCGGATCTGTGTTCACGGAGTACCTCCCTTGTCATAGACATCGTATTCGTCCCACAACTGTTCCAGTTTCTCGAGCGTCTCACCGACCCGGTCTTTCTGTTTCAGTCCGAGCGCCACCACCAGCGCGGTGATCACACTCATAGGCGCCGTGAGAGAATCGACAAAAGACATCATGTCACTGGGAGCCAGCAGCACACAGTCCGCTGTACGCGCGATCGGCGTGTCGTCCTTGTCGGTAACGACGACAACAGATGCACCCGACTTGCGTGAGTAGTTCATTGCGTCAATGGTACGTTTGGAATAGCGGGGGAAACTGATACCTACCACGACATCACCATGTCCTGCTGTCATGATTTGCTCGAGCATATCGCTTGCCCCGGTGGGATTCAGCAAACGCACATCAGTAAAAATATAATTGAAATAATACGCAAGAAAGGAAGCGAGCGGTGCAGAACTCCGTACACCGACGACAAACACCCGTTTCGCGGACTGGAGAATATCCACTGCCTTGCGGAACCGTTCGCGGTCTGTCTGCTCCGCCGCTCGCCGCAACCGATCTGCATCTGTCAACAGCACTGTGCCGAGAATGTCGTCGGATCCGGCCAGCCGGCCGGAGGCGTTCAGACGCTGTACGGCAGTCAAGCGGACTTTCAGCTCTTCTTTGAGTGCTTTCTGGAAATGGGGAAAGCCCTCGTACCCGAGTTCCATAGCAAAACGGACGACCGTAGACTCGCTAACGCCTACGGTCTCCCCGATGCTGGCTGCGGTTAAATACGCAGCCTGGTCGTAATTGGTCAGGATGAAAGCCGCAATTGCCTTTTGGCCTTTGCTCATCCGGGGCACCGCTTCTTCGATGCCGCGGATGAGGCTTTTCCGGAGAGCATCCATGGTCGGTACCTTCCTGTCAGACAGGCTGGTAGCCCCCCTCCACACTCCCGATCCCGTTGTCGATCAAGTGCTTCTGGGCGAGCCTCCACTGGAAGAATTTCTCCGCAACCTGCGGAAACATTCCATACGAAAGAACATCTTCTTCCTGTTCCACATATTCTGCTGCTTTGGCACGGATCGAATCCAGCTCGGGAGGGAGCAGATCGGCGGGACGGCAGGTGATCGGTTCCTCATCGCCCAGAATTTTCTTCTGGATCGCGGGATTGACCGGAGCCGGCGTTTTCCCGTACTCACCTTTTACCAGCGCTTTAGACTCCTTGGGAACCATTTTGTATCGTTCGCCGGTGACCACGTTCATTACGGCCTGTGTACCGACAATCTGGCTGGTCGGAGTGACCAACGGCGGAAATCCGAAATCCTCCCGCACGCGCGGGACTTCGTTGAGCACCGCTTCCAGCTGGTCTTCCTTCCCTGCCTGCTGGAGTTGCGACACGAGATTGGACAACATACCGCCGGGCACCTGGTAGATCAACGCGTTTACGTCGACGCCGAGCACCTTGGTGCTGATCAGGCCGGATGCCAGCCAGCGCTCCCGGATCACACGGAAATAGGCGGCGACCTCAGAAAGCTGGACAAGATCCAGACCCGTGTCGTATTGCGTTCCGGCGAGCGTCGCCACGAACGGCTCCGTGGGGGGCTGCGAGGTGCCAAGCGCAAGCGGGCTGATCGCAGTGTCAATGATGTCGCAACCCGCTTCAATGGCTTTCAGGTAGGTCATCGATCCGACGCCACTGGTGTAATGCGTATGCAGCTCCACGGGAATGCTGAGGGTGGATTTGAGCGCTTTCACCAGATCATACGCCTCGTATGGCAACAGCAATCCGGCCATGTCTTTGATACAGACAGAATCAGCACCCATCTCCTCGAGGACCCTGGCATCGCTCGCAAATTTTTCGGATGAGTGGAAAGGACTGCGGGTAAAGGCAATACAGCCTTGTGCGTGACCGCCTTCGCGCCGCACCGCTTTCATAGCGACCTCGATGTTGCGGAAGTCGTTCAGCGCGTCGAAGATGCGAACAACATCGATGCCGTTTGCGACAGACTTCTGGACAAAATACTCTACAACATCATCTGCGTAGTGCTTGTAGCCAAGAAGATTCTGTCCGCGCAGCAACATCTGGAGTTTTGTTTTCTTGCACGCGCTTCGGATGTCGCGCAAACGATCCCACGGATCCTCGTTCAAAAAGCGCATGGTTGAGTCGAATGTGGCGCCTCCCCAGCACTCCAGCGCATTGTAACCGACGTTATCCAGCATTTCGAGCGCGTCACGCATGTCGTCAATCGACATGCGGGTTGCGGCGAGAGACTGGTGTGCGTCGCGCAGTACAGTTTCGGTGATCAGGACTTTAGTCATGTAATTCCTCCTGGTGCCGGATCAGGCTAGGCTGATCATCGGGTCGCCCGCATTTACGGACGCGCCTTTGGTGACGGAAACCGCAGCGATCGTACCATCGCGCGGAGCTACGATCTCGTTCTCCATTTTCATCGCTTCGAGAATGCACAGCACCTGCCCGCGGGTAACCGATTCGCCCAGCTGAACCGTGACTTCGATGATGGTGCCGGGCATCGGGGCTTTGATGACTTCACTTCCGGCAGGAGCCGCGGCAACCGGGGCGGGAACAGCGGCAACCGGGGCGGGAACAGCGGCAACCGGGGCGGGAGCG